>JALUTE010000455.1 GCA_027058255.1 Methyloligella sp.
AACCGGGGCGACGCGCTCGACCGCCTGCGCATGCTCGCGGAAGAGGAGGACGATGGACAGGCGGGCGTCCACTAACGGGGGCGGAAAGCAATCAAGCGCGAGCACAGTTTCCGTAATACAGCGTTAGAGCTCTAACAAAGTCGTGTACGTTCGTGGTTTTTGCTTTCGCACTTCTGCGACATGTGGTAATAGTCATGCTAGAAGGACTTCGCCCATTCACGGGAGGGCGCGATGGCATACAGTGTCGTTTATGAGTTCCGCTTGCGGGACCTTTTCACGCGCAACGCTAGGCGCATGGCGCGCACGGCGCAGATGCTCAAGGCGAGAATGCGTACGGCGGGCCTCGCCCTTCTCGCCATGGAACGGCGCCTGAAGCGCGTCGGCCGTGCCATGATGATGCGCGGCGCGACGATCACGACTGCCATGGGCATCCCTATCGGCGCCGCCCTGCGCGGTTTCGCCAGGATGGAAACCGCCCTGCTGGATGTGCGAAAAGTCTTCCCTGGCACGGACGAGCAGTTCGCCGGCCTGGCGCGGGGCATCAAGCAGGTCTCAACGGAGTTGCCATTGGCGCGCGAAGAGATCGCCAAGCTGGTCGAGGACGCAGCCCGCTCGAACGTGGCCCGCACGGCGGAGGGCCTGTTGAAATACACCAGGGTTGCCGCGGAGTTCGCGACCGCCTTTTCGCTGCCCCTGGATTTTTCCTCGGAAGCGCTGGCCAAGCTCAAATCGTCGCTCGGCCTTTCCATTCCCGAGCTGCGCCGTCTGGGCGATACGATGAACTGGATCGCCAACAACAGCGCGGCGAGCGAGGCGGCGATTCTCGAGGTGATGCGGCGCGTCGCGGCGCTGGGCAGCGCCATCGGCGGGCGCCAGGGCATCAAGGGCGTGATGGCTCTTGGTGCGGCGCAACTCGCCGCCGGCGTCCGGCCGGACGTGGCGGCCACGGGCACGCGCACGCTGCTTCTTCGCTTGCAGCAAATGGCCAAGCCTACGCGCGACGCCCTGAAGCGCCTCGGCCTCGATGCCCACAAGGTTGCCAGGGGGCTCACCAGGGACATGGCGGTCACGCTGAAGCTGATCCTGACCCGCATGCGTGCCATGAAGGCCGAAGAGCGGGGCGGCATTCTCGCCGATCTGGCTGGCATGCGCGCTGCCGATGCGTTCATGCCCCTGTTGAACAACCTCAAGCTCCTCGACGACTCTCTGAGGCTGATCGAGGACCCGCTTCGCCTGGGGTCGATGAACCGCGAGTTCAAGCGCCGCACCCAGGGCATGGCCTCTCAGGCGCGGATGCTCGCCAACGCCCTGGCCAATCTGCGCGACTCGATAGTCGAGCCCTGGGCGCCCGCAATCAAGACGCTCACGAAAAGGGTGAAGCGTCTCAGCCAATCGCTGGCCGAAGGCCACGACACGATAAAGAAGTTCGTGAGCGGCGCCATTCTTGGCGTGACCGGCCTGGCGGTGGGGGGCGCCGTGATCGGAATTGCGTCCTGGTCCTTCGGCCATCTCCTCGCCGCCCTCCGCCCCCTGGGCCGCGCCCTGATGGCGGTCGGGCGCGGCATCCGGTTCTTCGGTCGCGCCGTTGCGGCCGGCTTCCTCGGCACGAGCATGGAAGCCTTGCGACGTTACATCGGTCGCAACGGCATGCTTGCGGCTCTGGGGCGCATGGCGCGGCAGATCGCGCCAAGACTGGGCTGGCTGGGCATTGTGGCCGGGGGCCTCATGACGATATGGCGCCCGCTGAAATCCTTCCTCGGGAGCTTCTGGGAGGAAATCTCGTCCCGCTGGCAGGGCTCCGAGCTGCAAACCATCGTCGCCCAAATCCGCGAGGGATTGAAGAGCGAGTTCTCCAAGCTCATCGACGAGCTGACCCCGCTGGCGGACAAGGTGGCAGCCTTGATCCCGTCGCCCATCAAGAAGGGCGCCGGATGGCTCTGGAAGGGCCTGTCCTGGCGGAGCGCAGAGGACTGGGGCTTCGACCCCAGGAAGGAGGCCGAGAGCTGGGGGGCGCGGGGGAAAGAGCTGGCGCGCCGCATTCTGAACCCCTCACGGGGAACCAACTACATGCGGCGGGCATGGGATCGCCGCGGGCTCGGGCGGGTGCTGCGCATGCAGTATGACGATATCGGCTCAGCCTCTTCTGCCGTGACACGCTCGGCCAGGGAGCGCATCGCCATCGAGACCCGCGTGCGCACCACCCTTGATCCGATCAAGATCGACACGCCGGCGAGCGTGATGCTCCGGCTGCCCAATGGGGGCGTGGCGGGCACCGTGCCCATCGGCGCCAAGGCGCCGCGCGGCCGGAATATGGCCGAGCCCGCCATCGAGACGCCCGTGGGGCCGTAGCGGAAAACAAAGCGCCCCCGGCGAGTGCAGCAACACTCCCGAGGGCATGGGCAAACCCTGAGAAGGAGGGTTCACCAATGGCGAAAGTACCATCGAGACGGCGGGGCGACCAGCCTCTCTTGACGGCCGGGGGGGCGGGAGCGTCTCCCCCCGCCTGTCGCAATGTCGCAGAT
>JALUTE010000456.1 GCA_027058255.1 Methyloligella sp.
ATCAGACCAAGGGCGCTGGCGAGACGTCGGATGCGCCCCTGCTGGACATGTCCGATCGGGCGGTCAAGCGCCTGATGAAGACGGCCAAGCAGCGGGGCGGCTATGTCACCTATGACGAGCTCAACGCGGTGCTCCCCTCCGAGGAGGTCTCCTCCGAGAAGATCGAGGACACCATGGCGATGCTCTCGGACATGGGCATCACCGTGATCGAAAGCGAGGAGGGCGAGGACATGGCGACCGGAGCCGATGCGGAGACCGGAGGCAAGGTCGCGGCGCCCACAGCCAAGCCTGTCGCCAAGGCCACGCGCACCAGCGAGCCTGCGGACCGGACCGACGATCCGGTGCGCATGTATCTGCGCGAGATGGGCTCGGTGGAGCTTCTTTCCCGCGAGGGCGAGATCGCCATTGCCAAGCGTATCGAGGCCGGTCGCGAGGCGATGATTGCGGGGCTGTGCGAGAGCCCGCTCACCTTCCAGGCCATCATCATCTGGCGGGACGAGCTGAATGAGGGCAAGATCCTCCTGCGCGACATCATCGATCTCGAGGCCACCTATATGGGCCCCGACGCCAAGGCCGAGACGGCCGGCGCGGGCGAGGCGGACGATGACAAGGCGGAGACCTCGCCGAAGCCGGCGAGCGCCGAGAAGGGCAAGGCGGACACCGCGGCAAGTGCGAGCGGCGCCGAGGACGGTGAAGGCCAGCAGGGCGAGGACGAGGACGACGACGATGGCGGCATGTCGCTCGCAGCCATGGAGGCGGAGCTCAAGCCCAAGGTCCTCGAGACCTTCGACCGCATCGCGAACAATTACAAGAAGCTGCGCCGCCTGCAGGACATCCTGGTCGAGAAGCGCCTCAAGAACGAGGACCTCAGCTCCTCGCAGCAGCGCCGCTACAAGAAGCTCAGGGCCGATATCATCAAGGACGTCAAGAGCCTCTCTCTCAACAACAACCGCATCGAGGCCCTGGTCGAGCAGCTTTACGCCATCAACAAGCGCCTGCTCGGCTATGAGGGACGGCTGATGCGACTTGCCGATTCCTATGGCGTTCCGCGCGTCGATTTCCTCCAGGAGCACCGCGGCAACGAGCTCGACCCCAATTGGGTCAAGCGCGTCGGGCGTCTCAAGCGCAGGGGCTGGGCCGCCTTCGTCAAGGGCGAGCGCAAGGTCATCAACGAGATCCGTTCCGGCATCCAGAAGCTCGCCAGCGAGACGGGCCTCGAGATCGACGAGTTCCGGCGCATCGTCAAGATCGTCAAGAAGGGTGAGCGCGAGGCGGCCATCGCCAAGAAGGAGATGGTGGAGGCCAATCTGCGCCTGGTGATCTCCATCGCCAAGAAATACACCAATCGCGGGCTCCAGTTCCTGGACCTCATCCAGGAGGGCAATATCGGCCTGATGAAGGCGGTGGACAAGTTCGAGTACCGCCGCGGCTACAAGTTCTCCACCTATGCCACCTGGTGGATTCGCCAGGCGATCACGCGCTCGATCGCCGATCAGGCGCGCACCATCCGCATTCCCGTGCACATGATCGAGACCATCAACAAGATCGTGCGCACGAGCCGGCAGATGCTGCACGAGATCGGCCGCGAGCCGACGCCGGAGGAGCTGTCGGAGAAGCTCGCCATGCCGCTGGAGAAGGTGCGCAAGGTCCTGAAAATCGCCAAGGAGCCCATCAGCCTCGAGACGCCCATCGGCGACGAGGAGGACAGCCATCTCGGCGATTTCATCGAGGACAAGAACGCGGTTCTGCCCATCGACGCGGCGATCCAGTCGAACCTGCGCGAGACCACGACGCGCGTTCTCGCCTCGCTCACGCCGCGCGAGGAGCGCGTGCTCCGCATGCGCTTCGGCATCGGCATGAACACCGACCACACCCTCGAGGAGGTGGGCCAGCAGTTCTCGGTCACCCGCGAGCGCATCCGCCAGATCGAGGCCAAGGCCCTGCGCAAGCTCAAGCACCCGAGCCGGTCCCGCAAGCTCAGGAGCTTCCTGGACAATTGACCGGTGACGGGGCGGGGGAGCATCAGGGGCAGCGGCGATGCCGACGATTTCGATTCTTGGCGGCATCGTCGTCTCGATGTATTACAATGACCATCCGCCTCCGCATTTTCACGCTTACTATCAGGGGCATAGGGCACTGGTCACGATCGAGGATGGTGCCATTGCGAGGGGAAGCCTGCCGCTGAGGGTCGAACGCAAAGTTCGTGGTTGGGCGTTGCTCAGACAGGAGGAACTGCTCGCCAATTGGCAACGCGCTCAGGACGATGAGCCGCTGGAACGCATAGCAGGGCCGGGAGATGATTGAAGTCACACGGGTCGAACACGTCTCGGACCACAAACTTCGGGTCGCGTTCTCCGATGGTTCAGTCGGAGAGTGGGATTTCGCCGACCTGCTCGAGCGCTCCGGCTCTATGGTCCAACCTTTGAAAGACCCCGCATTCTTTGCCCGGGCTTTTGTCGAGATGGGCGCCGTGACTTGGCCCAATGGTTATGACGTCGATCCGATCAAGCTCTATGATGATATGCTCGCGGCTGGCGCGCTCAGACGCAAAGCGGCGGAATAGCCTGATTGGCGTGCAATCTGGGACTCGAGCGCATCCGCCAGATCGAGGCCAGGGCCCTGCGCAAGCTCAAGCACCCGAGCCGGTCCCGCAAGCTCAGGAGCTTCCTGGAAAATTGACCACAAATGCGGTCCGCTCAGCCCTTGGTCCGAAGGCGACCTTGCGAATCCGTGAAGGCCTCGATGGGCACGCTCGGCTCGCGTTTCGAGCGACGGATGGCAAGGGAGGTCTTGACGCTGTCCACATTGGGAGCGGCGGTCAGCTCGTGAATGATGAAATCCTGAAACGTCGTGAGGTCCGGAGCGACGCATTTCAGGATGAAATCCACCTCGCCGGAGAGCATGTGGCACTCGCGCACGATGGGCCAGCCGCGCACCCGCTCCTCGAAGGCCTCGAGATCGGCCTCGGCCTGGCTGTGCAAGCCCACCATGGCGAAGGCGCAAATGTCGAAGCCGACCTTTTGCTCATCGAGAAGAGCGGTGTATCCGGTTATGATTCCCGCATTTTCCAGGGCACGCACGCGCCTGAGACAGGGGGGCGCGGATATGCCGACCCGGCGGGAGAGCTCCACATTGGTGATACGCCCCTCGCTCTGCAACTCGCAGAGAATGCGCCAATCGATCCGGTCGAGCCTCGCTTTCATGGAAGGGCGCCGTTCCTTGATAGGTGATCCGTATGACCTTTCGCGCGTGACCCGCACGGCAATCACGGGCATGCCCTCGAGCGCTCATCGGGAGCCGGAGCCTGTGGCGAGGAGAGGGGGGCCGAACCGATCCGCGTAGCCTCGTGAATGTACCCAGCTTCGGGGGGTGCGCGCAATAATATTTCGTGCGCGACCATTGCGATTCGCGCGTCTCTTCGGGCGACGAGACCATGAACGAGCATGTGACAAGCCAACGCCGAGAACGCGCCGGCGCCGAGAACGGGCAGACGCGCCCGCTCCAGGGCCGATCCGCCTGGCTCATCACCGACGGCAAGCGTGGCATGGACGTGCAGGCGATCGGCGTTGCCGATGCCCTCGGGCTCGACTATGCCCTCAAGCACGTGGCGCCGCGCCCGCCCTTCTCCTGGACCGCCCCCTGGGGGCCGGTGAGCCCGCGTGAGCGCCTCGGCCGGCCAGGCAGCCTGTTCGCCCCGCCTTGGCCCGACATCGCCATCTCCACGGGCCGTCAGAGCGTGCCCTATATGCGCGCCCTCGCGCGCCTCGCGGGCCCACGGCTCTTCCGGGTCGTGTTGCAGGACCCGAAAACCGGGCCCGGCATTGCCGATCTCATCTGGGTGCCCGCCCATGACCGCCGCCGCGGCCCGAACGTCATCACCACGCCGACCGCACCGCACAGCCTGGGGCCCGAGCGGCTGGCCGAGATGCGGCGCGCCGTGCCGGACGCCATCGCATCCCTTCCGACCCCGCGCGTGGCGGTGATGCTGGGCGGCCCCAATGGCGTCTATCGCTTCACCGACCAGGTGTTGCGCCGGCTCGCAACGGCGCTCGAGAGCCTTGCCGCACATGTGGGCAGCTTCATGATCACGCCCTCGCGGCGCACACCGGCCTCGTTGCTGGACGCGGCGGATCAGGCGACGCGCGCGGCGCCGCGGCTTCTCTGGGACGGCACCGGAGAGAACCCCTATCCCGCTTTTCTCGCCCATGCGGATCTGCTGATCGTCACGGCCGATTCGGTCAACATGACCGGCGAGGCGGCGGCGACCGGCCGGCCGGTCTATGTGCTGGAGCCGGAAGGCGGCTCGGCGAAATTCGCGCGATTCCACGAGGCCCTGCGCAGCCATGGCGCCACGCGACCGCTGCCCGAGCGCATCACGCGGCTTGATCACTGGACCTACGAGCCGCTAGATTCCGCGCGCGACATCGCCGCCGAGATCACGCGGCGCTGGGCGCGCCGGCATGCCATGCTGCCGGGAGGATGGCCCGAGGGCTAATGGCCCAAGGGCTGAGAGAACACAGGGGCGCTGGCGGGCGGCTCTGCGAGAACAGGGGGAAACATCGCCCATGCCGCATCTCGATATCGAAAAGCTCAAGGCAGCCCCCCTGCGCACCGACCCCTTCACCTATACGGTCGTGCCGGGCTTTCTCGCGCCCGACAGCCTGCGGGCGGCGGTGGATGCCTACCCCGATCTCGGTCCCGGCTCCTGGCCGTTGGAGGCGGTCGATCTGCCCGAGGTGGTGCGCGAGATCATCGAGGAGCTGGACGGCCCCGCTTTCGAGACGGCGATCGCCGAGAAATTCGATGTCGCCCTTTCCGGGCGGCCGAAAATGTACTCGCTGCGCGGCTATTGCCGGCGCACGGACGGCAAGATCCACACCGATTCCAAGGACAAGATCATCACCGTCCTGCTCTATATCAACGACGCCTGGCCGCATGAGGGCGGGCGGCTGCGCATGCTCCGCTCGGGCACCGATCTCGACGCCTATGCCGAGGAGGTGCCGCCCGATGACGGCACGCTCCTGGTGTTCCGCCGCTCGGAGACCTCCTGGCACGGGCACGGCCCGTTCGAGGGGCCCCGGCGCTCGATCCAGATGAACTGGATGGTCTCCGAAGGCCGGCGCGGCTTTCACGCCCTGCGCCACAAGCTCTCCGCCTGGGTGAAGAAGAAGAAGCGCGCCTGAGCACCCATGCTCCAAGGCTGCGCGGGGCGGGGCATTTGCCCCACCCCGGCCCCGCTATTCATGCCTGCGCCGGCGGCCATGCCCGCCGCGGCCTCATGCGGCGGCGCGCACCTCGGTGCCGTTGATGGTGAGGCCCGACGGCCCGGCGGACACCTGCACCGTGTCCCCGTCGCGCACCTCGCCGGCGAGCACCAGCTCGGCCAGGGGATCCTGCAGGCTCTTCTGGATCACCCGCTTGAGCGGCCGCGCGCCATAGGCCGGATCATAGCCCTTCTCGGCAAGCCAGCTCCGCGCCGCCTCGTCGAGATGGATGGTGATCTTGCGCTCGGCCAGCAGGGCCTGCAGGCGCTCGATCTGGATGTCGACGATCTTGGCCATCATCTCCCGCTTCAGGCGGTGGAAGAGGATGATCTCGTCGAGACGGTTCAGGAACTCGGGCCGGAAAGCGGCACGCACCTCCGCCATCACCTGATCGCGCACCTTGTCGACGTCCTCGTCCTCGGCAAGGTTCACCAGATATTCCGAGCCGATATTGGACGTCATGATGATGAGGGTGTTGCGGAAGTCGACCGTGCGCCCCTGCCCGTCGGTCAGGCGCCCGTCGTCCAGCACCTGCAGGAGGATGTTGAACACATCCCGATGCGCCTTCTCGATCTCGTCGAACAGCACCACCTGATAGGGCCGCCGGCGCACCGCCTCGGTCAGCGCACCGCCTTCCTCATAGCCCACATAGCCCGGAGGCGCGCCGATGAGCCGGGCCACCGAGTGCTTCTCCATGTACTCCGACATGTCGATGCGCACCATGGCGTGCTCGTCGTCGAACAGGAACTCGGCGAGCGCCTTGGTGAGCTCCGTCTTGCCGACGCCCGTCGGCCCGAGGAACATGAAGGAGCCGATCGGCCGGTTCGGGTCCTGAAGCCCCGCCCGGGCGCGCCTGACGGCGGTCGAGACGGCGCGCACCGCCTCCTCCTGGCCGACGACGCGCTTGCTGAGCGCCTCCTCCATGCGCAGGAGCTTCTCCTTCTCGCCCTCCAGCATCTTGTCCACCGGAATGCCGGTCCAGCGCGAGACGATGTGCGCGATGTGGTCGGGCGTCACCGCTTCCTCCAGCATCACGCCCTCGCCGCCCTCCTCGGCCTCGAGCGCCGAAAGCTTCTTCTCCAGCTCCGGAATGACGCCATAGGAGAGCTCGCCCGCGCGCGCCAGATCGCCGCGCCGCTGCGCCTGCTCCAGCTCGATGCGCGCCGCGTCCAGCTCCTCCTTGATCTTCTGCGCCTCGGAGAGCTTCTCCTTCTCCTGCGCCCAGCGCTGGGTGAGCGTGCTCGCCTTCTCCTCGAGATCGGCGATCTCCTTCTCGAGATTCGCCAGCCGCTCCTTGGAGGCCGGATCGTCCTCCTTCTTGAGGGCCTCGCGCTCGATCTTGAGTTGTATGAGCCGGCGGTCCAGCTCGTCGAGCTCCTCGGGCTTGGAATCGACCTGCATCCTGAGCCGGCTCGCGGCCTCGTCCACCAGGTCGATCGCCTTGTCGGGCAGGAAGCGGTCGGTGATGTAGCGGTTCGAGAGCGTCGCGGCCGCCACGAGGGCGCTGTCGGTGATGCGCACCCCGTGATGCAGCTCGTACTTCTCCTTCAGCCCGCGCAGGATGGAGATCGTGTCCTCCACCGTCGGCTCGGAGATGAAGACGGGCTGGAAGCGCCGGGCGAGCGCCGCGTCCTTCTCGATATGCTTGCGATACTCGTCCAGCGTGGTGGCGCCCACGCAGTGCAGCTCGCCGCGCGCCAGCGCCGGCTTCAGGAGGTTCGAGGCATCCATCGCCCCGTCCGCCTTGCCGGCGCCGACAATGGTGTGCAGCTCGTCGATGAAGAGGATGACCTTGCCTTCCTCGGCCTGAATCTCGCTCAGCACCGCCTTGAGGCGCTCCTCGAACTCGCCGCGATACTTGGCGCCGGCAATCAGCGCGCCCATGTCGAGCGCGAGCAGCTTCTTGTCCTTGAGGCTCTCCGGCACGTCGCCCTTGACGATGCGCTGGGCGAGCCCCTCGGCGATGGCGGTCTTGCCGACGCCCGGATCGCCGATGAGGACAGGGTTGTTCTTGGTGCGCCGCGAGAGCACCTGGATGGTGCGCCGGATCTCCTCGTCGCGCCCGATCACGGGGTCGAGCTTGCCCTCGGCCGCCTCGGCCGTGAGGTCCCGGGTATAGCGCTTCAGCGCGTCATAGCCCTGCTCGGCCGAGGCCGTGTCGGCGGTGCGCCCCTTGCGCAGTGCCTCGATGGCCTGGTTGAGGCCCGTGGGCGTCACCCCCGCCTCGGCCAGCGCCTTGCCCGCATCGGTCTCCTTGTCCATGGAGAGGGCCAGCAGCAAGCGCTCGACGGTGACGAAATTGTCCCCCGCCTTCTTGGCGAGCTTCTCCGCCTGGCTGAACAGGCGCGCCGTGCCCGCCGCCATGTAGAGCTGGCCCGCGCCCGCGCCGGAGACCTTCGCCAGCTTGGCAAGCGCCTCCTCGGCCTTGGCGAGCGCCAGCTCGGGGCGCCCGCCCGCCCGCAGGATGAGCCCGGCCGCCAGCCCCTCCTCGTCGTCGAGCAGGACCTTCAGGACATGTTCGGGCGTAAGCTGCTGATGCCCCTCGCCGAGCGCGAGATTCTGCGCGGACTCGATGAAACCGCGCGCGCGATCTGTGAATTTTTCGAAATTCATGGCTCCTCCTCGGCACGCGAGCCCTGCCCGCCTGGCGGCGCAGGCCCCGCGCCTTGCTTGGCCTGATATGATGTCGTGCCCTCGGCCCGAAGCCCTGGCGGCACCCCGGGCAACAGGGCGCTCACCACCGCATATAGTAAGGCCAAGGCGTGGCAAAAGGGGCAGCATGCCGCGACGAATGGCCCAATCCGCA
>JALUTE010000457.1 GCA_027058255.1 Methyloligella sp.
CCGTGTCCATGGTGACCGAGACCACGATGAGGAGCGAGGTGCCGTTCTATTTCGGCGGCACCTCGCTCCTCATCGTGGTCTCGGTCACCATGGACACGGTGGCCCAGATCCAGAGCCACCTGCTGGCGCACCAATATGAGGGGCTGATCAAGAAGGCGAAACTCAGAGGTGCGACTGGAAGAGGGGGGCGCAAACGATGAATCTCATCCTTTTGGGACCGCCGGGCGCGGGCAAGGGCACGCAGGCCAAGCGGATCGAGGAGAGCCGGGGCCTCGTGCAGCTCTCCACCGGCGACATGCTGCGCGCGGCGGTGGCCGCGGGCACCGAGATCGGCAAGCGGGCAAAGGAGGTGATGGAGCGCGGCGAGCTCGTCTCCGACGATATCGTCATCGGCATCATCTCCGAGCGCATCGACCAGCCGGACTGTGCCAGGGGCTTCATCCTGGACGGTTTTCCGCGCACCCTCGCCCAGGCGGCGGCGCTCGATGATCTTCTGGCGGCCAAGGGGCGCACCCTTGACGTGGTCATCGAAATGAAAGTGGATGACGAGGCGCTGATCGAGCGCATCACGGGACGCTTCACCTGCGCCGAGTGCGGCGAAGGCTATCACGACACCTTCAAGAGGCCGCAGGTCGAGGGCAAGTGCGACAAGTGCGGCAGCACCGAGTTCTCGCGCCGCGCCGACGACAATGCCGAGACCGTGCGTGCGCGCCTCATGGCCTATTACCGCGAGACCGCGCCGCTGATCGGCTACTACTTCTGCAAGGGAACGCTGCGCTCGATCGACGGCATGGCCGATATCGACGACGTGACACGGCAGATCGAGGAGGTTTTGACGGATATCGCCCGCGCTGCTTGACGCTTGTGCCGAACGCCGATAGATAAGGCTGTTCGACAAGGGGCAAGTGTCAGCGATCGGATGCGGGCTGCAGCAGGCAGACCGGCGGCCGGTCGTCTTGTGTTTGGGACCTCCGGATGATCGCGGCAAGGGCCGGCAGCGCGACGCGAGGGCGGTGCAGGGCGCCGTGAACGCGGCGCTGCAGGAGGCGACGCCGCCGGACGGGATGCTGCGGGATTGGACGCCGTGGAGCTGGGCGCTGTGGGACGGGCGGCCGTCGCGCGGGCCGAATGGCTGCGGGGTCGCCCCTGAGGAGCCTCTGGCGTTTGCGGTGCGACCGGGCCCCATTCCATTGGGCGCTCGCGCGGAAGGGCCGCATGGTGGGATTGAGAGCCCGGCCAACGGGCACGGGGCGCGCATTCGGGCGCGACCGGAGTGTGGCGAGGAGATGAGGACGTGGCACGCATAGCTGGTGTCAATATTCCGACCAACAAGCGCGTGGAGATCGCGCTGACCTATATTCACGGGATCGGGCGGACCAACGCCAAGAAGATCTGCGAGAAGGTCAACATTCCGCCGGAGCGGCGCGTCAACGAGCTCTCCGACGCCGAGGTGATCCAGATTCGCGAGGTGATCGACCGCGATTACCTCGTCGAGGGTGACCTGCGCCGCGAGGTGGCGATGAACAAGAAGCGGCTGATGGATCTGGGCTGCTATCGCGGCTTGCGCCATCGCCGCAACCTGCCGGTGCGCGGTCAGCGCACCCACACCAACGCCCGCACCCGCAAGGGCAAGGCAAAGCCCATCGCGGGCAAGAGGAAATAGGGTCCGGGCCGGAGCGGGGACATCCGGGCCGTCTTCTCCGGGCGGTGCGCCGGACGGCTCCACCGGCCACCGGCACGGACCCTTGGCATTCGAGAGCGAGGCATGGCAAAAGACCGCACGAGAGTTCGCAAACGCGAGAAGAAGAACATCATGTCGGGCGTGGCGCATGTCAGCGCGACGTTCAACAACACCAAGATCACCATCACCGACGCGCAGGGCAATGCGATCTCCTGGTCGTCTGCCGGCGCGATGGGCTTCAAGGGCTCCCGCAAGTCGACGCCCTATGCCGCGCAGCTCGCGGCGGAGGACGCGGGAAAGAAGGCCATGGAGCATGGCATGAAGACCCTGGAAGTGGAGGTGCGCGGGCCAGGCTCCGGCCGCGAGTCGGCGCTGCGCGCGCTTCAGGCGGTCGGCTTCCAGATCACCACCATCCGGGATGTGACGCCCATTCCGCATAACGGGTGCCGGCCGCGCAAGCGCCGCCGCGTGTAAGCGTTCCAGCGGTGCCGGGACTTTCCGGTGCCCTGGCAGCTCCGGCCGAGAGGGGCGGGCACGTCGCGGGACAGGGCACCCGCGATTTCACGGCTCGAAGCCGCCTCTCGCCACCCTTGGGCGCTGGCGCAGGGGACGGCCCGCACATTTGAGCCCGGGCGCCTGCGCCAAGAGGCGCCGCGACAGACCAGGACCATGACCGGCGGGGCAGCCATAGCCGACGGGCTGGCCCCAGCCGACCGAGCCGAGAGGTTGAGCCAAGTGCTACAGAAGAACTGGCAGGATCTGATCAAGCCGACCAAGCTCGAGATCACCCCGGGGCGCGATCCCGTGCGCACCGCCACCATCGTTGCCGAGCCGCTCG
>JALUTE010000458.1 GCA_027058255.1 Methyloligella sp.
ATCGAGATCGCGCCCGATGGCACCCCCGGCCGCGCCGCCCGCCCGCGGGCGGGCGGGCGGCGCGGCCGGGGGTGCCATCGGGCGCGATCTCGATGGTGGGGCCGGTGGCGGCGCCATGGGCGCGGGCAGGGCCAGCGAGCCTTTCCAGCCGGCGGGGCGCAAAGGCATCGTCGGCATCGAGGCAGGCAAGCAGGGGGGCGCGCGCCATGCGGGCCGCCGCATTGCGGGCGGCGGCAGGGCCACTTGCGGGGCGCGCCGTGCGGCACTGCACGATATGGGATCCGGACAACCCCTCGCCCGCGAGTATGGCGAGATAGTCCGTCGCATCGTCGGCGCCGATGACGATCTCGACGCGAAGAGGCCCCGCCGCCGGGGCGATGGAGGCGACGGCCCGGGCGATCCAGTCCCCGGCCCGCCAGGCTGGCAGGATCACCGACACATCGAAGGCCGGTTGCCTCTCAGCGCCCATGATTTCGCCTTTCCTCCTGCGCCCGCTCGATGACGACGCCGACGCCCTCGGCCTCGGGAATGATGTCGCTCTTGCGCACATCCACCACGACGCGGGCGACCCGCACGTCGGAAAGGGCGATGTCCGCGATCTCCTCGGCCAGGTTCTCCACGAGAGGGATGTGGCGGCCCGACGCGGCGATGGCCCTGATGGCATCGACCACCTCGGCATAGGAGACATGGTCTGCAATGTCCGTGCTTCTCGCACGGCCGGTCTCGGCCACGAAGAGGCGCAGGGAGATGACGACGGTCTGCGGGCGGCCCTTCTCATGGTCGAAAATGCCGATGTGGAAGGGCAGGCGCAACCGGTCGATGACGATGCAGCGATGGCCGTCGAGACGGTCGGGCAGGGTATGGGGCAGGGTCATGGCGCGGCGCTCCTCGCGTTCCTCGCTGCTGCTATGCGCCTGGCAGGTCGCGGAAGGGCGGCTTGCGAATGAAGTTCGCGCCGCCCGCGAGGGTGATGATCTCGCCGGTCAGGCTGGGGGTCGCAACCATATAGGTGATCGTCCGGCCGATGTCCTCGACCGTCACGCCGACACCGAGGGGCGTTTGCCCGTGCATGGCGCGGAACTCGGCCTCGGACTGGCCGCCACTGGGCAATACCAGGCCCGGCGCGACGCCGTTCACCCGCACGTGCGGCCAGAAGGCCATGGCCAGCATCTGCGTTGCGCTGGCGAGAGCCGCCTTGGCTATGGTGTAGGAGAAATAGTCGGGCGTGAGATTGGCAACCTTCTGGTCGAGAATGTTGACGACATTGGCGGTGTCGCCGGGCTCGGCCGTGCCGGCCATGGTGATGCGCTCGAAAAAGCGCCTGGCGAGCAGGATGGGCGCCAGGGCGTTGAGCGCCATGTGGCCCTGCCAGAGGGCGAGGTCGAACCGGTCGATGGTGTCGCGCTCGAACATGGCGGCGCTGTTGACCAGAAGCCCCGCGGCCGGAAAGTCATCGCAAAAGGCATCGATCAGCGCCGGGGCGGCGTCAGGCTCGGCCAGGTCAAACCGGTAGAGCCGGCATGCGACCCCGAGCGCCGCGATCTCCCGGGCGAGGGCCTCGGCGTCGGTCCGGGACGCGCGATAGTGAACCGCAATGTCCCAGCCTTCACGCGCGAGATGAAGCGCGATCGCACGGCCCACGCGGCGCGCCGCCCCGGTGATCAATGCGGCCTTGCGGTCGGTCATGCGTCTCCTTAGCGCTCGAACAATGGGGCGGGCCTTGCCGGAGGCGGCCCATATAGCATCGGCCGAAGTCGCGCTGTCAATGTTGGGCGAGCGGCGTCAGAAGCCGGCAAGAGCCGCAAGGTCCGTCCCCGGCGGAAAGTAGAGAAAATAGATGTAGGCGAAGTAGGCGAGCACGAACAGTGCCGCCGGAAGCCGGGTGATCGACGCCTTCTGGAGAACGAAGGGGGTGAGCGCCAGGGTCGCCGCCAGCATCACCCAGAGGTCCTGGCGAAGAACGATGTCGGGCACGGCGACCGGGGCCACCATGGCGGTGAGACCCATGATGGCCAGCAGGTTGAACAGGTTGGAGCCCAGCACATTGCCGAGCGCCAGGCCATAGTGGCCGCGCACCGCCGCGACCACGGTGGTGGCGAGCTCGGGCAGGGAGGTGCCGAGGGCGACGACCGTCAGACCGATCACCGCTTCGGATACGCCGAAACGGTGCGCGATCTCCACCGCCGCGCTGACCGTGAGATGCGCGCCGATGGGAAGGCCGACGAGGCCCACGAGCAGAAAGAAGGCCGTGAGCCCCGGCTTGGTGTGCAGGCCGTCATTGCCTTCGATCAGCTCCATGGTCTCCGAGCCGATGGCCTCGGCCATGCGCTTGTGGTGCTGGGCGCGCCGGCCGGATTCCACCAGGAAGAGCAGGATCAGGGAAAAGAGAATCGCACCGTGCCAGAAGGTCAGCGGCCCGTTGAAGCACAGCCAGATGAACAGCAGGCTCGCCGCAATCACATAGAACATGTTGCGGCGGATGAAGGGATGGTTGCAGTTGGTGGCGCTGATGAGCGCGGGAAGGCCGAGGACCAGAAGCACGTTGGCGATGTTGCTGCCAACCACATTGCCGATGGCAACGCCCGAGGAGCCGACGAGAGCGGCGCGCAGGGAGACCACCAGCTCGGGCGCGGAGGTGCCGAAGGCGACGATGGTGAGGCCGATGACGAGAGCCGGCACCGATAGCCGGACCGCCAGCGCCACCGCGCCCCGCACCAGAAGATCGCCACAGATGAAGAGGAGCGCTATTCCGGTCGCGAGAATGAGATAGGCCATCGGTTCCGAGCACGCTCCTGTTCTGTATCGCCGGGGCGGCCGCGCGGCGTTGCCAGCGCACGGAACCGGCGTGGCCGGCTCGCCACGCCATCCGTACGCCTTTGCTCTATATAGGTGTCCGACACGCAAGGGGAAGGCTCGTGCGCAAGGCCGCAACGCCGCACCGGGGCTCGCCATGTCCGCCGAAGCTCTCAAAGGCGCGGGCGCGCGGAGCCGTTTCGGTGCACAAAAAAAAGTCGCCCAACGCTCAATGATTCGGCGATTTCTCGTAATCGTTGCAGCAGCGCAACTGCCCTCGTGAAAGCTCGGGGCAAGAGCGCCAGACGCATTGAATCCGGCAGATTTTGCGTGGTTATGCTCGCCGAAAGCGTGCGTGATTCGCAGACGGGCTCAGCGATCGGCACATCGGACCAGGACACCGATATCGGCGCCGCGCCGGGGCAGGGAACGATGGCCTCGGAGGCGGGCTCCAAGAACGAGGACCGGATCATGAGAGACAATCCGAGATGGGAAAAGAGGGGCGGGGTCGGCTGCGCGCTGATCGCCATGGCCCTGATGATCGCAGCGCCGGCGCTGCTTGCAGGCCCCGCCCGGGCGGGCGGCTTCGCCGACGAGGCGCCGGCAGCCGCCGAGCGCATGTTCAGCCTGTCCGCCAATGTGGCGATCGGCACCGAATATGTGTTCCGCGGCTTTTCGCAGACGGCCGAGCACGCCACCGTGCAGGGCGGATTCGATGCCTCGATCGGCATTTTCTATGCCGGCGTGTGGGCGTCGAACCTCGACTTCGGCGCCGCCACCAACGGCGCGGGCGCGACCGTGGACATCGCCGACATCGAGATGGATTGGTATGCGGGCATCAAGCCGACCTATAACGGTGTCACCTTCGATCTCGGCGTCATCTACTACACCTATCCCGATGCGTTCGATCCGGGGGCCGAGCTCGACTATGTGGAGATCAAGGCAGGCGTCAGCGCTCCCATCGCCGGGCCGGTGAGCGGCAGCCTCACCGTCTTCCACTCGCCGGAATATACGGGCAAGACGGGGCGCGTGTGGACGGTCGAAGGCGGGCTCGAGGTGGCCCTGCCGAAGATGGCCATGATCTCGCCGACGCTCAGCGCCACGCTGGGCTCGTCCATGGGCGACAGCGCCGCCTTCCGGACCGTGTTCGGCAATGGCGACAGCTCCTATCTCTACTGGAATGTCGGGCTCGGGCTCGGCTTCATGGAGAAGTTCAATCTGGACCTGCGCTACTGGGACACCGACATCAGCAATGCGGGCAATTTCTGCACCGGCGCCACCTTCCAGTGCGACGGGCGGTTCGTGGCAACCCTGTCGGCGAGCTTCTGACACGCCTCGCCTGCGGGCGGGGGCAGCATGCCCATTCGTTCTTGGCCGGCCCCTTCGGGGGTCGGCCTTTTTCTTTGGGGCTCCGAGTCGATTTCTCGAACCTGCGAGCGAAAGGCCCGGCCTTCGAGCCTGCACGGCGCCGTTGCCGGACCGGCGCGCACCCTCGGTCGCCAAGAATGATGCCCGGCCTTGCCGCCACCCGATATCAGTGAGCGATATCGGCCACCTTCAGGCCCCCGACCGTGCCGGAGCGGCGCGAGAAGCGCGCGCGCACCAGATCGCGCAATATCCGAAGCGCCTTTTTCGGATCGCCGAGGCGCGCCCGGTAGACCTGCAGATTGGCGAGCACCTTTTTCACATAGTTGCGGGTCTCGGAGATATGCAGGCGCTCGATCCAGTCGATCGGGTCGATATGGGGGGCTCGCGGATCGCCAAGCTCCTTCACCCAGCCGCGCACGCGGCCGGGCCCGGCATTGTAGCCCGGCAAGGTCATCACATAGGAGCCGCCATAGTCCGAAAGCCTGTCGCCGATATAGGCGCTGGCGAGCTTGGCATTGTACGCCGGATCGGACTTGAGCGCCGAGATGCGGCAGCGGATGCGGTACTGCCGGCAGATATGGCGAGCCGTGCCGGGCATCACCTGCAGGATGCCCCGGGCGCCGGCGCCGCTCTCGATCAGGGTGTTGAACTCGCTCTCCTGGCGGGCGATGGCAAAGAGAAGAGCGCGCTCGGGCAGCGGGCGCAAGGGGCGAAAGCGCGGCATGGCGTGGGTGGGATAGGCGAAATGGGCGAGCCGCCAGCCGCGCAGAAGCCCCGTCTTGCCGATCCGCACCGCCATTTGCGTGTCACCGAGGGCTACCGCCAAGCGTGCGAGGAGCACGAATTCATCCTCGCTCTTCAAACGCCAGCGAAGGCCGGACAGGAACACCCGGACGATCTTGGAGAGCCCCGCCTTGTGGGCGATGACGAGGGCGCGCACGGCACTGCGTCCGGTGAAACGGGCGATCGCTTGCGCGGACGGCTCCGGCGGCGGCGCAATCTCGATGTCGGCAGCGGTGGGATCCAAGGTCTGACGGGCGACCTGGCCATAGAAGGTGTTGAAGAAAACCGAGGCGGCGCGGAAATGCGCCTTGGCCTTCTCCTTCTCCCCGAGCGCGAGACGGGTGCGGCCGAGCCAGTATTGCGCCCGCGACTTGCTGCGCGGCCCGTCCGCCACCTTCGCCAGGGCCTCGAAATGGACCAGGGCCTGTTTCGGACGGTCCAGGAAGCGCAAGGCGATCCAGCCGGCGAGAAACTGTGAGGCGATATAGCCATTGGTCTCGCGATTGGTCCTGGGCGGCAGGCCGCCGAGGCGGGAGACCAGGCGATAGGCCACCTTCGGCTTGCCGGAGTTGAGCGCCTTGTAGGCGTTGACCCGGCGCTCGATCCACCAGTCGGCGGGGCTCACGAGCGCCGCGCGGTCACGCGGCGCCTTGGCCAGGAGCGCCCAGGCCGCCTCGTGCCGCTTGGTGCGGCGCAGGAGCTGGATCTTGTGATGAAGGACGCCCGGGTCCTTCATGGCCCCCTTGGGCAGGCGCGCATAGAGGCGGCGGGCCTTGCGCAGCCGGCGCAGATAGACGGCGATGCGGGCTTCGGCCTTGGCGCGCTCGGCCTTGGAGAGATAGGGAAGCAGGGCCCGGGCGCGCGCCACGCGCTGGCGGCGCACGCTGCGCCAGCGGCTGTCGCGCAGCAGGATGCGGTCGAGGCGCCATTTGTGATCGGCTTGCGTCAGCAGCGTCCCGAACCGCTCGAGGACCGCGTCGCGCACCTTCTCGCTCAGATCCCGGGTGCGCCAGAGCCGGGAGACGAGCTTGCGCGCCTCCTCCCGCTCGCCGAGGGCGAGCCTGGCGCCAGCCAGCGCCGCCATGCCAGCCCCCGTGCGCGGTGCCGATTTGCCGAAGAAGGCGATCACGGCGCGAGGGCGAATGTTCTTCAGAAAGAGCGCCTCCTCCGCCCGGCGGGCGAGGCGCGGGCCATCGGGCCAGCCCGGGTTGTCTCGCCGGAAACGTGCGATTTCCTCTGGGGAGGCATCGAGCTCCTCGCTGCGCAGCCGGTACCAGAGAACGAGCTTGGCCGCATCGGGATCGGAAATCTCGGCGGCGAAGCGGCGCGCCTCCTCGAACGCACCGTTGTAGATGGCCGTCACGGCGTCCTTGACGCGCCTCAGATCCGCCTCGGGCAGTTTCAGCGCCAACAGATCGCGAATGGCCTTCCCGGCGGCGGTGCCCGCTTCCCCGCCCCTGGCCTTCGCCTTTGCCGTTTTGCCGGCTGCCGGCGCGCGGCGCGGATCGGGCACGGGAAGCGTATCGGCGGTCAGGCGAATGGGCGCGCCGCGCGCCGACGCGCCAGAGGGTGCGGGACGGGCCTCGGCCGAAACGGCGACGGCGACGGCCAAGAGGGCGAGGATCGCAAGGGCGGATCTCAAGAGGGTCGGCGGGGTGCGGATCATGGTGGCGGGGCTTCTCAGCGTGGTCTTCAAGGGGAGCGGCGTCTTCTATAGCACAAGATGGGCGAATTGCGGGACGGACGGCGGATGCGCGCGACCTGCGGCCCCGCCGGATGAGACGGACCATCGCCAGATGAGCGCCTATCAAACGGGCACGAACGACCCTTCCCGCCTAAAATTTGGGCATATGGCCGGTTTGGCTGCGCTTGGCCACGATGATCCGTCTCGTGTAACCCCTTACGCCTGCAAATGGATTCAGCCTTTCCCGCCTTTGGCACGGCTCTTGATTAACGCGCGTTAACAATTGCGGCTGCTCCCATGCCGGGCGGCTGCGCAAGAAACAAGCATTTCTCCAAGCAAGACGCGTCTCCAGGCAAGACTCGTCTCCAAGCAAGACTCGGGGGTCCAGGACACATGCAGGGCATGCTCACCGGTATGGACGTGTTTTTCGTCCTCATGGGCGCCATCCTCGTTTTCGCGATGCATGGCGGCTTCGCCTTTCTCGAGGTCGGCACCGTCCGGCACAAGAATCAGGTCAACGCGCTGGTCAAGATCCTGGTGGACTTCGCCATCTCGGCCACGGCCTATTTCTTCATCGGCTACTGGATCGCCTATGGCATCACCTTCTTCTCCGATGCGGCGAGCATCAGCGGCGGCGCCAAGGGTTTCGAGGGTCAGGGGCTGACCCTGGTGAAGTTCTTCTTCCTCACCACATTCGCCGCCGCCGTGCCGGCCATCATCTCGGGCGGAATCGCCGAGCGCGCCCGTTTCTGGCCCCAATGCGCGGCCACGGCGCTGCTCGTCGGCCTTGCCTATCCCTTCTTCGAAGGCATTGTCTGGAACGGTAATTTCGGCCTTCAGGAGAATTTGTTCAAAGGCCTGCTGGGGGCCGAGTTCCACGATTTCGCCGGCTCGGTGGTCGTGCATGCGGTGGGCGGCTGGATCGCCTTCTCCGCCGTGCGCATGCTGGGCGTGCGCAATGGGCGCTATGACAGCCGCGGGCGTCCCGTGGGCATTCCGCCCTCGTCCATTCCGTGGCTGGCGCTCGGCTCCTGGCTCCTGTGCATCGGCTGGTTCGGCTTCAACGTCATGAGTGCGCAGTCGCTTTCCGGCGTCTCAGGCCTCGTTGCCCTCAACTCCCTGATGGCCATGGTGGGCGGGATACTCGCGGCGCTCATCGCGGGCGACAACGACCCGGGCTTCGTGCACAATGGCGCGCTTGCCGGCCTGGTTGCGGTTTGCGCCGGCTCCGACATCATGCACCCCATCGGCTCCTTCATCGTCGGAGGCGTCGCCGGCGTGATCTTCGTCTATCTCTTCCAGCTCTGCCACAACAAATGGCGCCTCGACGACGTGCTCGGCGTGTGGCCGCTGCACGGCCTGTGCGGCCTGTGGGGCGGCGTTGCGGCGGGGATTTTCGGGCTTAAGGCGCTTGG
>JALUTE010000459.1 GCA_027058255.1 Methyloligella sp.
TCATGTGGCCGCGCCGGATGAGGGGCTCATAGACCCGCGTCCAGAAGCGGCGCGGCCACATGAAGGTCTTGTAGTAGAAGCCCGCCGGCAGAAGCGGCTTGACCAGGCCGTTGACGGCGAGGACATCGAAGGCCGGGGCCGGCCAGCAGTTCTGGCTGCGGGCGACGAGCCCCTCGCGAAGCATCAAGGTCGTGGCCGGAACGTTCGGCTCACGCGACCCGCCCGCCTCGAGGGTCACCAGGGCGTTCGGCTCCTCCGGCCCGGCCGTGTAGATGCCGCGCGGGCGGTGATACTTGAAGCTCCGCCCGACGAGATGCACCCCGTTCGCGAGCAGGGCGGAGGCGAGGCTGTCGCCCGGATGGCCCGTGAAGACGCGCCCATCGAAGGTGAAGGGGAGATCATGGGCGCGGTCGATCGCGCCTCCTTCCGCAAGCCTGTGGCCCTGCGCGCTCACGGCTCGTTCCTCCCCGGATCGCGCGCCTGCACCGCCCGATCCGCCTCCGGGTCGGCGAGCCGCACCCGCGCGATCTCATGGCTCACCGTGTCCCGCTCCACCACGAGCCAGCACCCGCAGCCGCCCGAATGGTGCCAGAACTCCGCGATCCGGCCCGCCGGATTGTTCCGCCGATAGACATAGTCGAGCCACGCGCGCCGCTGTGCCCGTGCCTCGTCCGCTCCCGCTTGCCCGTCCGGGGCCATGGGGCGCCTCTTGCCCGCATCCCCGCCATGGACGAACTCGTCCACGGGGCGCGGGCCGCACCAGGGACAGTCGAGCCGCATGTCTCGCCCTCCTCGCCCTCAGTGCCGGCCCGGATGCGGCCCGGTGCCGCTCTCGTCGATCACGCAACCGGTCTCGAACCGGGACAGGGTGAATGGCGCCGCCAGGGGATGCGGCTCGCCGGTCGCGATGAGATGCGCGAATGTCCAGCCCGAGGCGGGCGTCGCCTTGAAGCCGCCATAGCACCAGCCGCCGTTGAAATAGAGCCCCTCGATGGGCGTCCTGGAGATGATGGGGCTGCCATCCATGGTCATGTCGTTGATGCCTCCCCAGTGGCGCAGGAGCCTGAGCCGCGCGAGCCCCGGCATGAACGACACGGCCGCGGAGGCGACGCTGGCGACCGTGTGCAGATTCCCGCGCTGGGCATAGGAGTTGTAACCGTCGAGATCGCCGTTGAAGACGATCCCCCCGCGATCGGACTGGACGACGGAGAAATGGGCGGCGCCGAAGCTCACCACCGTGTCGAGCACGGGCTTGACCGGCTCGGTGACGAAACATTGCAGCACATGGCTCTCGATGGGCAGGCTGAGGCCGGCGAGGGCAGTCACCTGTGACGAGCGCCCGGAGACGACAATGCCCGCGCGCCGGGCGGCGATGGGGCCTTTCACCGTCTCGACGCCGCGCACGCGGCCCTTCTCGATGCGAAATCCGGTCACCTCGCAGTTCTGGATGATGTCGATGCCGCGCCGGTCCGCGGCCCGCGCAAAGCCCCAGGCAACCGCGTCGTGGCGCACGCTGCCGCCGCGCGGCTGGAACAGCCCGCCGAGGACGGGAAAGCGCGCCCGGGGCGAGCCGTCGATCAGCGGCGCCAGCTTGAGGACACCCGCCCGGTCCAGGAGCACCGCATCCACCCCCTCGAGCCGCATGGCGTTGCCGCGGCGCACCGCCGCGTCGCGCTGGGCCGGCGTGTGGAAGACGACCAGCGCGCCCCTCTGGCTGACCATGAGATTGTAGTTGAGCTCCTGGGAAAGGCCCTCCCACAGCCTCAGGGCATGGTCGTAGAACCGGATGTTCTCGGGCAGCAGATAGTTGGAGCGGATGATCGTGGTGTTGCGCCCCACATTGCCGCCGCCGAGCCAGCCGCGTTCGAGAACCGCGACATCCGTTATGGCGTGATTGCGGGCGAGATAGTAGGCGGTGGCAAGGCCGTGCCCGCCGCCGCCAATGATGACCGTGTCATAGGCCGCGCGCGGCTCCGGCCGGCGCAGGAGTGCAGGCCAGTGCCTGTGGCCCGCGACGGCATGGCGGAGGAGGGCGCCGAGGGAGTACCGCATCACATCCCCTCGGGGAATGGCCGCACCAGCGGGGCCTGCCCGTTGCCAAGGCGGTCTGTCGACGGCACGCTGACCCGACTCGATGCTCTCGCTGCCATGGGACCACCGCCGTATTGGAGCAAATGTTGCGAATATCGGCCATTGATGGTACATATAATCCAATCCGGCTCAATGAGTCCATCGTTGAAATGGCCCCGGCCCATGGCAAATGTCGAACAGGTCCTCGAGCGGCTGACGGAGCTCTATCCCGAGCTCAGCCCGCGCCTGAAACAGGCGGCGCGCCATGTGATGGATCGCCCGGCGGATGTGGGCATTCGCTCCATGCGCAGCTTCGCCGCCGAGGCGGGCGTTCCGCCCAACACCATGATCCGCCTTGCGCGGAGCCTTGACTTTCCGACCTACGAGACGTTCAAGGAGCCCTTCGAGGAGGCCCTGCGGCGCAGCGGGACCGTGTTCGCCGAGCGGGCCGAGTGGCTCCAGGAGCTGGCCGGCCAGAGCGAGACCAGCGAGATCGTCGCCGGCATCGCACGCGCATCCATCGGCAATATCGAGCGCGCCTTCACCCAGATCGGCGCCGACGCGCTCGAGAGCGCGGCACGAACGATCTGCCGGGCCGAAACGATTTACGTGATCGGTGTCGGGGCCATGCACCATCTGTGCGGCTATTTTCACGCCGTCGCGCGCATGGCGCTGCCCAATGTGATCCTGGCCGCGCCCATCGGCGGCGCCATGTTCGATGACATTGCCGAAATCGGTCCCGACGACGTCCTGCTCACCATTGCCTTCTCGCCCTGTGCCCGGGCGAGCGTGCGCACGGCGCGTTTCGCCCGCGAGCGCGGCGCGCGTGTCATCGCCTTGACCGACAGCCGGGTCTCGCCCATCGCCGCCCACGCCTCCAGCCTGCTTCTCGTGCCCACCCAGGGTCCGCAATTCTTCCCCCTTCAGGCCGCCGCCATCACGGTTCTGGAGGTGCTGCTCGCCCTCGTGGTCGCTTTCGGCGGAATTCGCACCGTGGATCGGATCGAGCAGATCGAGACCTTCCGCCGGGAAGAAGGGCTCTATTGGGACGACGAGCAGCCGGACCGCTGACCCGCGCCCCCGCCCGCTGGCAGCGGCCTTGCCGCTCCCGTGCATGCATCATTTGCACCCTTTGGCGTATCAATAGGCCAAATGCCCCGTTAAGGCTTGACTCGCCTCCGAGCCGGCCGATACGCTCAGTGCGCCGGGAGCGTGGCCCGCCAGGCCGTGGACCCGCCCTCGATAAGGAGAACGTGTCCGGACGCGGAACGACTGTCGCGAAGGATCATGATTTCTGGGCCACGCGTCGCGTCGCATGACGGGACGGGCCCCTCGGGAGGAGCCTAGGCACGGCGGTCCATACCGTCGCAACCGGAACGGCCGCCGATACCGATGGTCGCCGGGGGCAATGGTCGCCGAAACCGAACGAATGACACGCAATGCCCGGCTTGTGGAGGAGGAAACACATGACCCGCATTCTCAACGCGAGCGCCGCGGCGCTCCTGCTGGCCCTGAGCTTTGCTCTGGTCGCGGCGCCCGTCGCCCGCGCCGACATCATCGACGTCGTCAAGAAACGCGGCGTACTCAAGGTGGGCGTCAAGGCCGACTACAAGCCTTACGGATTCCGCGATCCGTCCGGCAAGATCGTCGGCATCGAGCCGGAGCTGGCCAAGGAGGTCGCCGACAAGCTCGGCGTGAAGGTCGAGTTCATCCCCGTGGTGAGCTCCAACCGCATGCAGTTCCTCCAGCAGGGCAAGATCGACCTCATGATCGCGACCATGACCGACCGCCCGGACCGGCGCAAGGTCGTGTGGATCGTCACGCCCAACTACTACTCTTCGGGCACCAATATCCTGGCGCCCAAGAAGTTCGGCTTCAAGAAATGGGAGGATTTGCGTGGCAAGCCCGTCTGCGGCATCCAGGGCGCCTTCTACAACAAGAAGACGGGCAAGGAGTTCGGCGCCAAGATCGTCGCCTTCAAGGGCACGGCCGAGGTCTACAATGCCCTCAAGGCCGGCCGCTGCGTCGCCTTCGTCTATGACGATTCCGCCCTCGTCGCCCAGTTGCAGTCGCCCGAGTGGAAGGACTACGAGATGCCGCTGCCCACGATCGACGACGCGCCCTGGGGCATCGCCGTGCGCCATGGCGAGAAGCGCTTCCACCATTTCATGGCCGACATGATCCGCGGCTGGCATGCGTCGGGGCGCATCCTGGAGCTCGAGAAGAAATGGGGCGTGGCCAACACGCCGTTCGCCAAGGCCATGCATGCCGAGTGGCGCTATTTCGAGACGGGCAAATAGGCTCTGACGGGCGAGCGCGCATTGCGAACCCATTCGACGTTTGCAGGTGGCGGGGAGAGGCGCGAATGTGCCTCTCCCCCTCCATCGCATGTGACAGCGGGGCCCATCACTGTGACAGCGGGGCCCATCACTGTGACAGCGGGGCAATGCGTGGCGGTGTCAGCACCAGCCGTCGCCACCTAGCCAGGGGGGAGCACGTTGGAGGCTTTCTTCGAATGGTTCCGCTGGCTCTATGACGAGACCGGAATCAATCTGACCTTCGTCTACGACGCCTATGATCGCGAGAGGATGATCGACGGCTTCCTCATGACGATCTGGCTCTCCCTCGTCTGCCTGTTTTTCTCCGTCATCATCGGCATCGTCGGCGCCTGGCTCCAGGGCTCGCCGCTCAAATGGACGCGCCGCCTGGTGAACGGATACATCCAGTTCTTCCGCAACACCCCGCCGCTCGTACAGCTCTATTTCTTCTATTTCGCCGTTGGCAATCTCCTGCCCAAGGTGGCCACCGACTATGGCGGCGAGGCGCCCCTGCTCGGCAATTTCGCCTGGGCGGTCATCTCCCTTTCCTTCTTCGCCGGCGCCTTCAACGTGGAGATCTTCCGTGCCGGCATCGAGGCGGTGCCCCGCTCCACCGTGGAGGCGGCGAGCGCTTTGGGCCTCACCCGCCTGCAGACCTATCGCCATGTCACCCTGCCGCTGGCCTTCCGGGTCATCCTGCCGGCGCTGAACAACAATCTCGTCAACCTGGTGAAGACGACCACGCTCGCCTACGCCATCGCCGTGCCGGAAATGCTCTATGTCGCCAATCAGATCTGGTCCGACAATGTGAACGTGCCGGAGATGATGATCTTTCTTCTCTTCGCCTATATCGCCCTCGTCGGCATTCTGGTGTGGTCCATGAACCGTTGGGAGCGGTCCCTCAAGATACCGGGCTTCGGGACGTCATGAGCGCGCATCGTCCGCAGGCAGGCCATGGGGGGGGCAGCCGCGCCGCCGGCTCGCCCCGCTCTGTGGCCCCGGCCCGGGCCGGACCGGCCGGCGCCGCGACGCACGGGGAGCGCGGAGCGCCTCTGGCCGTGCTCCACCCGGTCCGCATGCCCGAGCCTGCCTGGAACGAAGGCGGGGGCCAATGGCGGCTCAGGGGCCGCCATGGCCTGTGGCTGGCCCTCATCTTCCTCCTTTCCGCCGGCGCCGCCTGGGCGCAGGCGGAGCCCGGGCGCGCGAGCGTCTTCGACATCATCGTCAAATGGACGCCGCTCTTGCTCAAGGGGTTTGTGTTCAACCTGGCGATCTCCGTCATGGCCATGTCCATCGGCACCGTTGTCGGCGCCGCTCTCGGCCTCGGCCAGATCTCGCTCAACCCCCTCTTGCGCCGCGTCGCCTATCTCATAACCCAGTTCTTCCGCAATGCGCCCTGGCTGGTCCTGCTCTTCTTCTGCATGCTGCTCTTGCCCTTCGAGTTCAGCATTGGTGGGATCACCATTCCCCTGCCCGACTGGATCAAGGCCGTTTTCGGCCTTTCGCTCCCGGTCATGGCGAATGTGTCCGAGATCGTGCGCGGCGCTGTCTCCTCTCTGCCGAGCGGGCAATGGGAGGCCGCCGAATCCCTCGCCTTCACGCGCCGGCAGACACTGTGGCGCATCATCCTGCCCCAATGCGTCAAGCGCATGCTGCCGCCCTGGATGAACCTCTACGCCATATTGACCATGGCAACCGTGCTCGCCTCCATCGTCGGCGTGTCGGAGGTCATGACGCTGACCGGCGAGGTGCTCGCGGCCGAGGGCGGGCGCACGGATCTGCTGGTCCCCTTCTATGCCTTCATCCTGTTGTGGTTCTTCGCCTATTGCTATCCGATCGCACGCTGGACGGTGCGTCTGGAGCGCAAATACGCGGTCAAGATCTGAGGACGACGCCATGGCCTGGACCCCCGACCAACCGATGGTCAGCCTGAAGGACGTGCACAAGTCCTTCGGAGAACTGGAGGTGCTGAAAGGCATCACCTTCGACGTCATGAAGGGCGAGGTCGTCTGCATCATCGGCCCCTCGGGGTCGGGCAAGTCCACCCTGATCCGCTGCATCAATGCCCTCAACGACATTCAGAAGGGCTCCATCACCGTCGAGGGGCAGGAGGTGAACGACCCCAGGCTCGACAAGCTGGAGCTGCGCAAGAAGGTCGGCATGGTCTTCCAGCAGTACAACCTGTTTCCCCACAAGACGGCGCTGGAGAATGTGATGATGGCGCCGCTCATCGTCCTGCGCGAGGACCAGCAGGAGGTCGAGGAGCGTGCGCGGATGCTCATTCGCAAGGTGCGCCTGGAGGGCAAGGAGGACAGCTATCCGGGCGAGCTCTCGGGCGGCCAGCAGCAGCGCGTCGCCATCGCCCGGTCCCTTGCCATGAACCCGGACGTGATGCTGTTCGACGAGGTGACCGCGGCGCTCGACCCCGAGACGGTGAAGGAGGTCCTCGTCACCATCCGGGAGCTCGCCGAGGAAGGCATGACATGCATATTGGTGACCCACGAGATGGGCTTTGCGCGCGAGGTGGCCAATCACATCTATTTCACCGACAGGGGGGTGATCGTCGAGCACGGCGCGCCCGCGACCTTCTTCGATGACGCCAAGGACCCCCGCACCCGCGAGTTCCTGAGCCAGATTCTCTAGGCCACCGCAGCGCCTTTTGCCGTCACCGCGGCCCGCGGGAGCGCGTGCGCCGCATGATGCGCGCCGGTGCCGATCATCGCCACCACGTTACGAGCGCCGGGCGAGCTGAGCGACGAGCAGGAGGGTGCGCTCGGCGATCTCGGTCTCCAGATCGCCCGCGAGACGTGCACGCCGGGTCGCCTCGGAGACGCGCCGCATGGCCTCGCCGAGCCTGCGCGTATCCCAGGCGCGGCACTGGGCCGTGTAGGCCGCCTTCTGCTTGAAATGAATGGGCGGGCGCGCCCGGCGCAGCACCTCCTCGACGCCGGCGCCCGCCTCAATGTCCGCGCACATCCGGTGCAGACGCGCCACATGGCGCCCGAGGGCGGCGAGAACGCCCTGGGGCGAGAGCCCGGAGGCGACGGCCCGGTCGCATTCGGCAAGAGCGGCGCGCGCCTGCCCCCCCATGGCCGCGAGCACCACCCGGTCGAGGGCGAGCTCTGCCGCATCACCCACGATCGCTTCCACGTCGTCCTCGTCGACACGCCCCTTGCCCATGGCATAGAGGGCGAGCTTCTCGAGCTCGCCGCGCGAGAGCGCCCGGTCCGCGCCGAGCTGAGCCACGAGCGCAGCCCGCGCGGCCGGCGTGATGGTGAGCCCCGCGCTCTGCAGCACGTCATCGACAAGGCCGGAAAGCTCCCGCGCATCGTCCGCATAGCACGGCACGGCCAGAGCGCCCTTGGCGGCCTCGAACGCCTTTCTGAGCTTGTGGCCAGGCTTGAGATTGCCGGCCTCCACGATGAGCCGCGCCTCGATGGCGCCGGGCTCCAGAAGGGGGATGAGCGCGCCCACATCGAGCCGCGCCCCCGCTTCGAGCCGCACCACCTTGCGCCCGCCGAACATGGGGATGGTCTGCAGCTCGACCATCAGGCGATCGGGATCCTCGGCAAGCTCCGCCTCGCCGATGCGCACGATCTCGCCCGGCTCGCCGCCCTCCGCCTCGGCAAGACGCCCGGCG
>JALUTE010000460.1 GCA_027058255.1 Methyloligella sp.
GGCACCCTCGCGCGGCGCGTTCTCGATGGCGCCCGCAGTATGGCCGATCTGGGTGCGCATGTGGGCGGCACGCTGTATGAGCGCGAGGTGGCCTGGCTCACGGCCCATGAATGGGCCCGAGCTCCCGAGGATGTGCTCTGGCGGCGCACCAAGGAGGGGCTTTTCATCGCTCCCGAGGCCCGCGCCGAGGCCGAGCGCCTGCTGGCGGAGATGCTGTCGTGACGGACTCGCGCATGCGCCCTCTGGGGGACTTTCCCCTGCCCGAGCGCGCCCGCATTCGCGGCGTCTTCACGGACATCGACGACACGCTGACCACCCATGGCCGGCTCACTGCCGCCGCCTTCGAGGCCATGGAGCGTCTGCACGCGGCGGGCGTGCGGGTCGTGCCCATCACCGGCCGGCCGGCGGGCTGGTGCGACCACATCGCCCGCATGTGGCCCGTCGATGCGGTGGTGGGGGAGAATGGCGCTTTCTTCTTCCGCTATGACCGGGCGGCCCGGCAGATGAGGCGCGTCTTCCACGATCCGCAGGAGGTGCGCGCCGACAAGCGCGCCCGCCTGGAGCGGGTGAAAGAGGCCATTCTCGCGGCGGTGCCGGGAGCGGCGGTGGCCTCCGATCAATTCGCCCGCGTGAGCGATCTCGCCATCGACTTCTGCGAGGACGTGCCGCCCCTCGATCGCGATGCCGTGGAGCGGATCAGGGACATTTTCCTGGCCCATGGCGCCACCGCCAAGATCAGCTCGATCCATGTCAATGGCTGGTTCGGCGACTATGACAAGCTGACCATGACGCGCCGCCTGATGCGGGAGGCCTTCGCGGTCGATCTCGATGTGGAGGGCGAGAGGGCGCGCTACGTGTTCGCGGGCGATTCGCCCAACGACTCGCCCATGTTCGGCTTCTTTCCCCATTCGGTGGGCGTTGCCAATGTGGCCGCGCAAGCGGATTTGTGCGCCCATCTGCCCCGGTGGGTGACTGCGCAGCCCTTCGGTGCCGGTTTCGTCGAGCTTGCCGACGCACTGCTCGCGGCGCGATGAGCCGCCTTAAGGCAGCCTGCGGAGTTCGGGGCAATTCGCGGACCCCGCGATAGCCTGCGCACCCGGGCGGTGCGAGCGGATGCTTCTTCTTCCACCCGCCTCGTGATAGCCTCGCGGCCATGAGCAAGGCCTATCGCTATTTCGTGCGCTCGCCGGATGGGCGGGCCATGTACGGCTTCCACGAGGAGGAGGGCGCCCACACGGCCGCGCTCGCCTATGGCGATGGCGCGCTCATCGTCGATACCCTCGCCCAGGCCTATCGGCCCATGCTGCAGGAGGTGGTGGACGGCACCATCGTCTATGCCGGCTATGGGGGTTGGGATACGGGGCGCTTCGGTGTCGACCGGGACTTCATCGAGGCCATCAAGAAGGGGCATGCGGTGATCGTGGCCGCCTTTCTTGCCAAGGGCGCCGACGTGAATGCCCGCGATGCCCATGGCGGCCCGGCCCTGCACTGGGCCGTGGGCACCGGCAAGAGCGAGATCGTCGCGCTACTCCTGGAGCATGGCGCCGATCCGCGCGCGAAGGACCGCCATGGGGCGACGGCGCTGGAGCTTGCCCGCAAGCGTGGCCGCGAGGATATCGCAGCGCTCCTGGAGGCCGCCGGCCCGGAAGAGGGCGCGTAGGACATCAGGTGCCGCCAAGGGGGGCGTCAAAGCTCCGTGTATTTGCGGGCCGAGCCGCGCGCCTTCTCCACCGGGTACTTCTCCCCATTGCGGGCGATCTTGGCGGCGCCAGCCTGGAGTAGGTCGATGTCCGCGCGCTCGGCAATCAGCAGAAGATAGAGCAGCACGTCCGCGCATTCCTCCGCCAGACGGGCGCGAAATGCCGGCTCGCTCAGCGCGTTCTCCACATCGCCATCCGCCTTCCACTGGGTGAGCTCCAGCAGCTCGCTCGCCTCCAGATTGAGAGAGACGATCAGATTCTTCAGGGAATGGAACTGGCGCCAGTCGCGCGCATCGCGAAAGGCGATGAGCTCCCGCGTCAGGCTGTCCAGGGTGATCTCCTGCTCCGTCACCGTGCCGGCCTCCCCGCCTCGATGGTCCGCGCCGCGTCGCAACGCTCCAATGGTGCTCCATGCCCTCGTGCCTCGCGGCCGCCTGCCTTCATATCCGTTTTTCCCGCCTGCGGCGAATTGCGACAAATTGCGTGAGCCGCAACCCATATTTTATGATTTGAATATCCGAGTGCACTGTTATAAACGATCCGGCAGGCCGAGTGAGCGCGCCATGCGGCGGACCGGTTGCGGCTGGGGCCCATTCCGCGCGAGAGACTACGCTCGGGCATCCATTGAATTCCGATCGCAGATCCCGGAGGGAACGCATGCCGACTTTTGTGCACACCGACAAATGCGATGGCTGCAAGGGCGGCGAGGTCACCGCCTGCATGTACATCTGCCCGAACGATCTCATGAAGCTCGACACCGAGCGCATGAAGGCCTTCAACCAGGAGCCGGATCAGTGCTGGGAGTGCCAGTGCTGCGTCAAGGCCTGCCCGCAGCAGGCGATCGAGGTGCGTGCCTTCGCGGACTGGGTGCCGATGGGCGGTGCCGTCATTCCGCTGCGCACCGACAACGCCATCATGTGGACCATCAAGTTCCGCGATGGCGAGGTGAAGCGCTTCAAGTTCCCGGTTCGCACGACGCCGGTGGGCTCGATCGACCCCTATGGCAACAAGCCCGAGCCGGGCGACATCAACGATCAGCGTCTTTTCACCGAGGCGGACAAGTCCCTGCCGACACCGGCATGACGTGATGCGGGGCGCCCCGATCCGGGGCGCCTCGGCACGAGGGGATGGCGCAGCACCAGGAGGGTCGCGCGCGGGGCGGTCGTGAGTTCGGCCGGGTTGCGCACGGTTCCGCGGTGATGCGGTTTCGCAAGCTGAATTCGAGCGATCTCACGACTTACCGATCATTCATGGAGTGGACGAATGGCAGGCACTTTCGGCGATCCCGAAATTGTTGAGTACGAAACCGACATTCTGATCGTCGGCGGCGGCATGGCGGCCTGTGGCTGCGCCTTCGAGGCCAAGCGCTGGGCGGGCGACGATGTCAAGGTGACGCTGGTGGACAAGGCGGCGATGGACCGCTCGGGCGCGGTGGCGATGGGCCTGTCGGCCATCAACACCTATCTCGGCGAGAACACCCCCGAGGACTATTGCCGCTACGTGTCGGCCGACCTGATGGGCATCACCCGCGACGACCTCGTCTATGACGTGGGCCGGCATGTGGATGACAGCGTGAAGCTGTTCGAGGAGTGGGGCCTGCCGATCTGGAAGGACAAGGAGACCGAGGGCGTGCCGCTCAAGGATGGCGGCAAGCCGGTCCGCTCCGGCCGCTGGCAGATCATGATCAATGGCGAGGGCTACAAGACCATCGTCGCCGAGGCCGCGAAGAAGGCGCTGGGGATGGAGAACATCTTCGAGCGCGTCTTCATCGTGAAATACATTCTCGACGCCAATAACGAGAATCAGATCGCCGGCGCGGTCGGCTTCTCGGTGCGTGAGCACAAGCTCTACGTCTTCAAGGCCAAGGCCATCCTGAATGTGTGTGGCGGTGCGGTGAACGTCTTCCGGCCCCGCTCCACGGGCGAGGGCATGGGCCGCGTGTGGTATCCGGTGTGGAACGCCGGCTCCACCTACGCCATGGCCGCCGAGGTGGGCGCCGAGCTCACCATGATGGAGAACCGTTTCGTTCCCACCCGGTTCAAGGACGGATACGGGCCCGTGGGCGCCTGGTTCCTGCTCTTCAAGTCGAAGGCGACCAATGGCTTCGGCGAGGACTATCTCGCCAAGAACAAGGACATGCTCAAGGACTTCGCGCCCTACGACAAGGCGTTCGTCGTGCCGTCCTGCCTGCGCAACCACGCCATGCTCAAGGAGATGATCGAGGGGCGCGGGCCGATCCTGATGGACACGCCCACCGCCATGGCGAAGCTGGCCGAGACCATGACGCCGCAGGAGATCAAGCATCTCGAGGCCGAGGCGTGGGAGGACTTCCTGGACATGTGCATCGGCCAGGCCGGCGTCTGGGCGGGCCTCAACATCCGGCCCGAGCAGAACGTCTCCGAGCTCATTCCGACCGAGCCCTATCTCCTGGGCTCGCATTCGGGCTGCTCCGGCATCTGGGTGTCGGGTCCCGAGGATATCGCGCCGCCGGAGTGGCAGTGGGGCTACAATCGCATGACCACGGTCAAGGGCCTGTTCACCGCCGGTGACGGTGTGGGCGCGTCGGGGCACAAGTTCTCCTCCGGCTCCCATGCCGAGGGCCGCATCGCCGGCAAGGCCATGGTCAAGTTCTGCCGTGACCACAAGGACTTCCAGCCGACCTTCAGCAAGGACATCAAGGAGCTCACGGAGGAGATCTACAAGCCCGTGCGCACCTATCTGGAGCACAAGGACAAGACGACGGCGGAGGATATCAATCCGAACTACATCACGCCGCGCATGTACCAGATGCGTCTCCAGAAAATCATGGACGAGTATGTCGCCGGCTGGGGGACCAACTACAAGACCAACGGCAAGATGCTCGAGCTCGGCCTCCACTACATCGGCATGCTGAAGGAGGACGGTGCGCATCTGAGGGCCAAGGACCTGCACGAGCTGCTCAGGGCCTGGGAGAACTATCACCGCGTCTGGGCGGCGGAGGCGCATCTCCGGCACATCATGTTCCGCGAGGAGACGCGCTATCCGGGCTTCTACTATCGCGCGGACTTCCCCGAGCTCGACGACGAGAACTGGAAGTGCTTCGTCAACTCCCGCCACGATCCGAAGACGGGCGAGTGGGAGATGAAGAAGGTTCCGCACAAGGACCTCGTCGAGAAGACCTACGGCTGAGGCCGCAGGGGCCCTGGCGAGGGGCCCGAAGGGATACGAGATCGGGGGCGCCGCGAGCCGGCGCCCCCTCCTTTTTCGTGGATTTGCTGATATGCTGAGCCGGCGCGAAACGCGAGCGGCGACAGGCGGAAAGCTAGGTGGGTAGGATGTCCGGTGACAACGAGAAGACCAAGAATCCCTTCATCCGCGGCGAGGACGAGCCCATGGCGCCCGACGAGGCAGGGCCGATCTCGCCGGCCGAGGACGAGCGGCTTCTCCAGCAGGAACGCGAGCGCCGCGCGGCCGAGGCGGACATGGAGGTCCAGATCATCGACAGCGTGCGCGACCCCAATTCGGGTCCCGTGGAGCCCGTGCGCCTGCGCCCTGAGCACAGCTTCTGCTTCTCCTGCCATCCGGGCGTGCCGTGCTGGAACGTGTGCTGCTTTGATACCGACATCACCCTTGCGCCCTACGACATCTTGCGGCTCTCGCGCCGCCTGAAGATGCGCCCGGCGGAGTTCCTCTCCCGCTATACGGTGCCGGCGGTCTGGGAGAAGGCGGACCTGCCGGTCGCCAAGCTGCGCTGCCAGGACCGCGAGAAGGGCGAGCGCATGCCCTGCGTGTTCCTGGACGAGGAGAAGGGCTGCACCGTCTATGAGGATCGCCCGGCGAGCTGCCGCTACTATCCCCTCGGCCTTGCCGCGGTGAAGCTGAAGGGCCATGAGGAGCCGGAGGACTTCTTCTTTCTGGTCAAGGAGCCGCACTGCAAGGGCCACGAGGAGGACAAGGAGCAGACCATCGCCGAGTTCCGCAAGGAGCAGGGGGTGGAGCGCTACGACCTGGAGAATCGGGGCTGGATCTACCTTCTGATGAAGATGACGTCCTGGAACGTGCTCGGCGGCCCCTGGGGCAAGAAGCTCGACCCGCGCACCAAGCAGATGTTCTTCATGGCCACCACCGATGTGGACGGGTTCCGCCGCTTCGTGTTCGAGACGCGTTTTCTGGAGACATACGACATCGAGCCGGAATTCGTGGAGCGGCTGAAGACCGAGGACGAGCTGTTGCTGCAGCTCGCCTTCGACTGGCTCAAGCACATCCTCTTCAATGAGAGCACCATCAAGCTGCGCGAGGATGTGCTGAAGGAGGCCATCGCCCGGGCGCGCCGGGGCACGGGGGCCGCCTGATCTCGCCAGGATTGGGGCGAGCCGGCTTGAAAGATGCGCAGAGCGGTCTCTCAGGCGTGTCGCGGCGGTTCAGTCGGTCGGCTCTGCGCCGCCGCGCCGCTCGGCTCGGCGCCTGCCTTAACAAAGGCTCTCTGCCCGGGGGCTGCAACCAAACTTGCATGGGAGGCTGGAAGAGGGCGTGCGAACGGGGTATTCTCTCGCCGGTCCGGCCGGTCGAAGCCCGGCCGCGCATCGCGGTCTCGGGCGGCAAGTCCCGGGCACGAGCCTTGCGAGGGAACGTTCCATGATGCGTCTGGCGATTTGTATCTTGTTCGCCGCTACAGTTTTCTCGGTTGGCCAATTTGCGGGAGCGCGCCTCGCGCATGGAGCCGACGCCCCGGTCGGCCTTCTGGCCGCCACTTGCGCCGGTTGTCACGGCCCGGATGGCAACAGCTCCGGCCCCGCAACCCCCACCATCGCGCGCATGAGTCCGATCTATTTCATTCTCGCCATGGACGAGTACCGCCAGGGGGTGCGCAACTCGACGATCATGGCGCGGATCGCAAGGGGCTATAGCCTCGCCGAGATCCAGGCCATGGCGCAGTGGTTCGGCTCGCGCCCGCTGCTCCCTGTGGTCCAGCCCTTCGATGCGCGGCTGGCGAGCCTGGGCAAGGATCTGCACGAGCGCTACTGCAAGAAATGTCACCTCGGCTCCGGGCCGGTCGCCGGGCGCGCGGGGGTGCTGATCGGCCAGTGGAGCCCCTATCTGCGCGCATCCTTCAATGACATGGTCGAGGGGCGGCGTCCGATGCCTACCAACATGAAACGTTGGGTGGACAGGCTGGTTCGCATCGAGGGGCGGGAAGGTTTGCGCGCCCTGTTCCACTACTATGCCCGTGGACGGTGAGGGAGCGGCGCGCCATGGCAAAGATCGACAGACGGAGATTCCTGGCCGGCGGAGCCGCCGCGTCCCTTGCGGGGGCGGTCGTCGGCTTTCCCGCCATCGCCCGGGGGCAGGGGCGGCGCGTGGTGGTGATCGGCGGCGGCTCGGGCGGCGCGACGGCGGCGCGCTATCTGCGCCTCGTCGACCCCAGCATCGAGGTCGTTCTGATCGAGGCCAGTCCGGTCTATCACACCTGCTATATGAGCAATGAGGTGATCGGCGGCGTTCGGCGCCTCGATGCCATCCGCTTCGACTATGACAACATCTCCGCGCTCGGGGTGAGCGTCGTTCAGGATGCCGTGACGGCTCTGGATGCGGCGGCGAAGACGGTGCGCACGAGGGGCGGACAGACCATTGCCTTCGAGCGCTGCATCGTCGCTCCGGGAATCGATTTCAAATGGGAGCGCGTGCCCGGTATGAGCCCGGCGCTCGCCGAGCGCATTCCCCATGCCTGGAAGGCCGGTCCGCAGACCGCGCTTCTGCGCCGCCAACTGGCGGCGATGCCCGATGGCGGCCGCGTCATTCTGGTGCCTCCCACGAACCCGTTCCGCTGCCCTCCGGGCCCCTATGAGCGGGCGAGCCAGATCGCCCGCTATCTCAAGAAGGCCAAGCCGCGCTCCAAGGTGATCATCCTCGATCCGAAAGACAAGTTCTCCAAGCAGAAGCTGTTCGAGCAGGCGTGGACACGCCTTTACGGCTATGGCACCGACAAGGCGCTGATCGAATGGGTTCCGGCGGCGAAAGGCGGCAAGGTGGAGCGGGTCGATGCCCGGGCCATGACCGTCGAGGCCGATGTCGAGCGTCTCAAGGGCGACGTGATCAACCTCATTCCGCCGCAGAAGGCGGGGCGGATCGCCATCGAGGCGGGGCTTGCCAAGGGCGATTGGTGCCCCGTGAACAAGCAGACCTTCGAGTCCCTCGTTCATCCGGGCATTCACGTCATCGGCGATGCGTGCAATGCGGCCAAGATGCCGAAATCGGGCTATGCCGCCAACTCGCAAGCCAAGGTTGCCGCCTATGCCGTGGCCGCCATGCTGAACGGCAACCCGCCGCCCACGCCGTCCTATGTGAACAC
>JALUTE010000461.1 GCA_027058255.1 Methyloligella sp.
CCTACTTATAGCGGTATGTAATGCGTCCCTTCGTAAGGTCATAAGGCGTCATCTCGACCAGAACCTTGTCTCCGGCAAGAACGCGGATCCGGTTCTTCCGCATACGCCCCGCCGTGTGCGCGATGATCTCGTGCCCGTTCTCCAGCTTGACGCGAAAGGTCGCGTTGGGCAGCAACTCGGTCACCACGCCGGGAAACTCCAGGAGTTCCTCTTTAGCCATGTCTCCTCGCTTGTGCTGAGTGTGGCGGGGAGAATGAGACGGGGCGCGGGCAAAATCAAGTCGCTTGGCGCGGCTGTCCCCGCCCTTCCGCCACCCGGTGCCGATGGATCACACCCCGGGTGAGCCCTTCAGATGGAAATGGCTCTTGATGCGCGAGAAGAGCTGATCGCGCACCTGACGATAGGCCGCGAGCTTCTGCTCCCGGCTGCCCTCGGCAAGGGTGGGGTCGAAGGTCGGCCAGTAGACCACGTCCACCGCCATGGTGCGGGTCATCTCCAGCGCCTGGTGATGGGCCTCGGGGGTGAGGGTGATCACCAGGTCGAAGCAACTGTCATAGAGCTCGGCGATGGTATGCGGCTCGTGGTCCGAGAGGTCGATGCCGATCTCGTCCATGACCGCGATGACGAAGGGGTCCGGCTCGCCCGCCCGCACGCCCGCCGATTCCACATAGGTGCGATGGCCCGCGAGATGGCGCAATATGGCCGCGGCCATGGGCGAGCGCACGGCATTCATGGAACAGGCGAAGAGCACCGCGCCTGGCAGATGCGGCCCTCCTGCCACGGCCATCGGCTCACCCTTTCCAGTGCAGGGCGCAGATCAGCGTGAACAGCCGGCGCGCCGTATCGAAATCGACGGTGATCTTGCCCTCGAGCCGCTCCATCAGAAGGCGGCTGCCCTCGTCGTGCAAGGCCTTGCGCCCCATGTCGATGGCCTCGATCCGGCTCGGTGGCGCGGTCTTGATGGCATCGAAATAGCTCTCGCAGACGAGGAAATAATCCTTCACGATCCGCCGGAAGGGGGTGAGCGAGAGCATGTGCGCGGCCAGCGGCTCGGCATCGCGACTGCTCACGCTGAACACCAGCCTGTCCTCGGCCATGGAAAGCTGCAGCACATAGGGGCCCGCCGGCTTGTCGACAAGGTCGAACTGATTGTTCTCCAGAAGATCGAAGATCGCCACCTCGCGCTCATGGTCGATATCGGGCGAGCCGCGCGCGATGGACGCCTCGTCGAGGCTCACCTCCACGAGCCAAGCGCCTTCGCGCAGTTTCAACTCCTGGCTTGGCTTGCTGTCCATGGGGCACGCGGATGTCGGGCCTGAACCTCAGTCTGCGGGCTTGAGCCGGATGGCGATGGAGTTCCGATGCGCCTCCAGCCCCTCGGCGCGGGCAAGCGCCATCGCCGCGGGCCCGAGCGCATCCAGGCCCGCCGCATCGAGGCCGAGAATGGAGGTGCGCTTCATGAAGTCGAGCACACCGAGGCCGGAGGAGAAACGGGCGCTGCGGGCGGTCGGGAGCACGTGGTTGGTCCCCGCCACATAGTCGCCGATGGCCTCCGGCGTATGGGCTCCGAGGAAAATGGCGCCTGCATTGCGAATGCGGCCCGCAAGGGCCTCGGGGTCGCGGGTCGCGATCTCCAGATGCTCGGCGGCGATCCGGTCGGCGAGCACGGGCGCCTCGTCGAGGGAGCGCACGCGAATGATGGCGCCAAAACGCGTCCAGCTCTCCGCCGCGATAGTGCCGCGCGCGAGCTGCTCGAGCTGACGCGCCACCGCCTCGGCGACCTGGTCCGCGAAATCGCCATCGTCGGTGATCAGGATCGCCTGGGCCGAGGCATCGTGCTCCGCCTGCGCCAGCAGGTCGGCGGCGATCCAGTCCGGGTCGTTGTCCGCATCGGCGATGATGAGCACCTCCGAGGGGCCCGCGATCATGTCGATGCCCACCTGGCCGAACACCTGGCGCTTGGCGGCGGCCACATAGGCATTGCCGGGCCCGACGATCTTGGCGACGGGCCGCACCGTCTCGGTGCCATAGGCGAGGGCAGCGATCGCCTGCGCCCCGCCGATGCGATAGATCTCGCTCACACCCGCGAGCCGCGCCGCCGCGAGCACCAGCGGCGCGATCTCGCCCCGCGGGGTCGGCACCACCATGGCGATGCGCTCCACGCCGGCCACCTTGGCGGGCAGGGCATTCATGAGCACCGAGCTCGGATAGCTGGCCGTTCCCCCCGGCACATAGAGCCCGGCGGAGGAGACCGGCGTCCAGCGCTGGCCGAGGGTGACACCGAGCCCGTCCTGATAGACGTCGTCGCGCGGGCGCTGGCGCTCGTGATGGGCGATGATGCGCTCCCGCGCCAGCTTCAGCGCCGCCAGGGTCTCCCGGTCCACCGCATCGAGCGCTTGCGCGACCTCCGCCTCGGGAATGGCAATGCCGAGCGCATCGAGATCGACCGCGTCGAACTTGCGGCTGAGCGCCACCAGCGCCGCATCGCCCTCCGCCCGCACGCGGGCGATGATCTCGGCGACCGCGCCGTCGACCTCGGCCGCGGTCTCGCGCTTGGTGCCGAGGAACGCCGCAAAGCGGGCCTCGAAATCGGTCTCGGAATTGTCCAGGCGAAGGACCATGCTCGTCTCTTCCTCAAAGCCCCCGTAAAGCCCCGCCCGGCCACGCGCCGGCAAGACCATGCTTCAGGCGTTGCCATCGCCAGGCGTCGCAACCTTGCCGCCCGGCTCGCCCTCTTCCAGATCGAGCCCATGATCGGGCATGCGCTTGGCCCGCCATGCGGCGCCCAAATCGCACATCTCGGCCTCGATGCACTCGACCTCGAGCCGAATGGCGCCGCCACCCGCGAAGATCAGCGTGATGTAGCCCGCCGGCGCATCCGTCTCCTCGAAGCGGATCGCCAGAAGCTCGAGGACCCGGTTCTTGGCATTGAGAGAGAGATTCCTGACCTTGACCGAGAGCACGCGCTCGAAGCGCAGCCCCGTGCGCCGGCGCTCATATGGGCCCGTTCCGTCGCGCAGGGCCTTTGCCCAGTCGAAGCGGTTGGCAACGGCCGCAAAGCGTTGCTCCCGCGCCAGCCACACCATGTCGCCAATGCGCAGCACCGCATCCTGCAAATGCGCCGAGATCACGGCAAGATCCTCGGCGTCCAAGGCCACGAGCTTCAGCTTGTCCATGGTCCATCCGTGCTGGGATCGCCCGCCGGCGCCGGGAAGGGATGCCTCTTACCCGCCGCTCGCCCATGGCGATCATTGCCATCATCGTGTCGTGTGATAGCCCCCGCACCGCGCCGGCGCAACGGCCGATCGCGCCTCGCGAGGGCGCATCTGTCAGCGCTCCTCGGCCTCGTCCCCGCCCTGCGGCTGCGATGCAGGGGGCGGTGCATCGTCGAGCCTGCGCGCCTCGTCCGCCAGCATGATCGGAATCCCGTCCCGGATCGGATAGGCCAATCCCGCCGCGCGGCTGATCAGCTCCCCGGCCTGCGCGTCATATTCCAGCGTCGTGTGGGTCACCGGGCACACCAGAATTTCGAGAAGCTTGGGATCGAATGCGGGCGTGCCGCCAGCGCCGCCTGGGCCGCCCGCTGCGCTTTCATCGCTCGTGCTCATCGCTTTCAACCTCCCGCCCGCCGCGACGGCAGGCCCCATGTTCATCCTCGAGGCGCGTCGCGCCCCCTCCGCAACTCGGCCCTACTGCATGGTCGTATCGCTGCCATCGTCCCGCGAGGCGAGATCCATCTCCGCCAGCGCCATGAGGATCTCGGCGCGCCGGCCCAGATCCTCGGCCTCCAGCAGCGCCTGCTTCTCCGCCGGCCCATAGGGGCTGATCATCGAGAGCGTATTCACCAGAAACTCCGTGCTCGAGGCATTGATCGCATCCCAGTCCGCCTCCAGCTCCCGCGCCTCCAGATAGACGCCCAGCATATGCAGAAGGCGCTCGCGGTCCACCGCCTCCTGACCCCAATCGCGCACCAGGTCCCGCGCGAAGCGGTCATAGCCCACCCGGCATGTGCGGTAGAGCTTGTCCTGAGTGATCTCGGAGGCGATCTCGAACCGCGCAATGCCGGTGAGGGTGATCAGCATCCGCCCGTCATCGGTCTCCTGAAAGGCGGTGATGCGCCCTGCCCCGCCAATGCGCTGCAGAGGTGCGCTCTTGCCCTCCGGCGAGACCCCCTTGCGCGCATCGCTTGCCGGTTGCACGAGCCCGAGAATGCGCTCGCCGCCGAGGGCATCGTCCACCATGGTGAGATAGCGCGGCTCGAACACGTTGAGCGGCAGGGTGACACGGGGGAGGAGGATCACACCCCCAAGGGGAAAGACCGGCACCTCGCGCGGCAGATCCGCGGGACTGCGATATCGCTCCATGACCGCCCCTGCCTTTCTAGTGCAAAAACGCATACGACACGTGCGCCTGCTCCCCGTCATCACCCGGCTTGACCGGGTGATCCAGGGCGACAAACTCCGAGCTTGCTGTCCTGGATTGCCGCGTCACGCGCGGCAATGACGTGTATCTCATGTTTGCGCCGGTGCATTAGCGCTTGGATCCCACGCGCATCGACCGCGCCGCAAACACGCGCCGTCAGGCCCTGCCTGCCAGCACCCGGGCGCGGCGATCGCCGCGGCCCGCTCAGGAGAACAGCAGGGTCGACAGCTTGCGCCGCCCCTCGACCGTCGCCGGATCGCTGGCGCCCCAGGCATCGAAGAGCTGGAGAAGCTGCTTGCGCGCCGCCTCCTCGTTCCACCCCGGCTCGCGCCGCAGGATCTCCAGCAGCGCATCGACCGCACCCTCCCGCTCGCCCGAGGCGGCGAGCGCCACCGCAAGATCGAAACGGGCCTGGTGATCGTCCGGGTCCTTCTCCACCGCCTTGCGCAGCTCGTCCAGATCGCCGGCCTCGCCCGCCTTGCGCGCCAGCTCGAGCATGGCCTTGGCCTTGGCGATGGCCGGATGGCTCGCCTTGTCCGCCGGAGCCATGGCGAGCGTCTGCTCGGCCCGGTCCAGATCGCCCGTCCTCACATAGCACTTGGCAAGGCCGGCAAGCGCATCCCAGTTCTGCTTGTCCTCCGCCAGCACGGCGGCGAACATCTCGGCGGCCGCCTGCAGCTCGCCGCCTTCCAGCGCCTCTTCCGCCGCCTCCAGCACCGCCTTGGGCCCGTCGAGCGCGCCCTCGCCCACAAGGCGCTCCACGAACGCCTTCACCTGGCTTTCGGGCAGCGCGCCCAGGAAACCGTCCACCGGCCGGCCATCCTTGAACGCGAACACGGCGGGAATCGACTGCACGCCGAGCTGGGCGGCGACGCCCGGATGCTCGTCGATGTTCATCTTGACCATGCGCACCGCGCCGCGTGCAGCCTTGACGACTTTCTCCAGCACGGGCCCGAGCTGGCGGCAGGGGCCGCACCAGGGCGCCCAGAAATCGACAATGACCGGCTGCTCACGCGAGGCGTCGAGCACGTCGCGGGCGAAGGCCTCGGTGGTCGTGTCCTTGATCAGATCGCCTTCGGCGCCGTCGCCACCGCCAGCGCTCACAATAGGGGTATCCATGCATGTTCTCCTCGGCGCCGCTCGGGCGCCCACGCGAATGTTGTCGAAGAGTTCCCACGACAGATAGGCGTTCGCGCGCGCCGGCTCAACCATGAACCGCATGGGCCCGAGCGCCGCACCCGCTCGGCGCGGCGCCGTCCCTCAACCCGCGCCACCCGCCGCTGCCTTGCCGCCGGCCGGCGCGCGGGCCCGGCCCGCCGCCGCCTCGCTCACCGGAAGGATGATCGGCTCATGCCCGCAGGCGCGAATGAAACGCAGGAGATCGTCGCGCCGAATGCCCGTGGTGGCGGTGTTCTCGAGAGGGTGGAAGTTCAGCGGATCGCATCGCATCATCGCCTCGTCCAGCACCACCTGCACCCGCTGCGTGCGATCATTCATGAGCGCGAAAGGCGTCACCGAGCCCGGCGGCACGCCCAGCACCTCCTCCAGAAGCTCGGCCCGCCCGAAGGAGAGCCGCCCCGAGCCCAGCCGCTTGTGCAGGGTCTTGAGGTCGATCACCGCATCGTTGAGGGCGACGACGAGCCAGAGCCGCCCTTTCTTGCATTTCAGAAACAGGTTCTTGGTGTGCCCGCCCGGCAGGTCCTTCTCGACCGCCCGGCTCTCGGCAACGGTGAACGTCGGCGGATGCTCGACGGTGCGGGTCTCGATGCCCAGCGCTTCGAGCCGTTCGAACAGATCCTGACGTGTGGCGGCCATGGGCAAGCCCCGGGGATTGCATCGGCGAGAGGGGGAGAATAGATATTGCAAAGCCGGCCCGATTGCGCAATAAGATGCAGCCGCAGCCAGTGCTGGCCCGAAGGCTGGCCGGGCCTTTGCACATTTCACCGGATATGCGGGCGTAGCTCAGGGGTAGAGCACAACCTTGCCAAGGTTGGGGTCGTGAGTTCGAATCTCATCGCCCGCTCCATTCTCTCTTCACCATCACCCATGCCCCGGCGCCTACCCCCTCGCTCACATCGCAGGGCGCGGCGGGGCGTCAGCGGGCGGGCGTGAGAAGGGCAAGGCCCTCGCCGCGCCAATGGCCGAAGCCGGTGACGAGGATGCGCTCCGGCGCACCCGTAAAGGGGCGCTCCTGCCCCGTCTGGTCGAAGGGCGGGGGAAAGGCGCCTTCGCGCAGCATCGCGGCGCCGAGCGCAACGCCCATGGGGACATGCGCCTCCAGCCCGTGGCCGAGCATGCTGCCCCAGGCGCGTATGGCCGGCTCCAGCCCCGCCTCGACGAGCCCATCCAGAAAGGCACGCTCCTCGCGCATCGCGGCCCGGACCCCGCTTGCGCCCGAGAGAACGGCAAGCGGGCCGGCCGGAATGCCGCCTGCGACCTCCTCCCGAAGCTGTGCGAGCAATTCGCGCGCATTGGCGGCCGCCGCACCGGGCGCCCGGTTGCAGCGGCCCGAGACGATGCCGGCAAGGCGCGCATGGGGCCTTGCGCCGCGCGCCTCGGCATGGGAGCGGGCCTCCAGCACGAGAAAGGCGCCCTGGCTGCCCATCACGAAGCCCGCGCCTTCACCCTCCCGCGCCCAGACCGGCGCATGGCCGCCCCGGGCGAGCCAGCCGCCCATCTCGAAGACCAGCATCTGATCCTCGCGCTCGCCATTCCACGCCCCGCCGACGAGAAACAGCCTCCCCTGCCCCGCGGCGATGCGCCGGGCGGCGATCTCCAGCGCCGTAACGCCTGCCATTTCCTCGCCCTTGACGGTGCGCGAGGAGCCCCTGGCCTTGTGGACGATGGAGATGTTGCCGGCGAGCAGATTGGTGAGCTCCGCCAGATAGAGCGTCGGGCGCAGCTCGCTCGCGAGCCGTTCGTTGAGCGCCACATCCGGCTCGGCCGCCTCGGCGAGCGCGCGCAGGATGGTCATGTCGGCCTGCATGTCCCGCTCGCCATTGCCGGCCGCAACAATGAGATGGGTCTCGTCCAGAAGCGCCTCGTCTCCCTTGATCCCGGCATCTTCGAGCGCCAGGCCCGCCGCGTAGGTGCCGATGCGCTGCCACGGCCCCATCTGCCTCAGATCGCCGCGTTTGGGGATCTGGCGGGAGAAGTCGATCTCTGGCAGGGGATGGACCGGATAGGGCGCGAAGCGGCGCTCCTCGACAATGGGCGGATGCGCGGTCAGGAGGTGATCGCGATGCGCCGCGACGCCCTCGCCCAGGCTGCTCACCAGGCCGAGGCCGGTGATCCAGACCTCCTCCAGAACGCCGCCCATGTGATTCGTCCTGTCCCTGCCGCGCCCGGCCCCTGATGCGCCCTGCGCCCACGTCCGGGCAAGGCGCAACCCGGGGCGCGACGCTGTCCGATCGTCGCCTCCGCCCCGTCACGTCCTGTCGCGCTTCACATCACGGCCCGTCGCGTTATGCGTCACGCCCCGCCGGTCTCGAGTTGCATCTGCGCTGCCCGCTCGCGCACATGGGCGCGCAAAGCCTCGTTCGGAAAGGCCATGACGCGCAAACGCAGCTCCGCCT
>JALUTE010000462.1 GCA_027058255.1 Methyloligella sp.
TACGCAGTTCGTGTTGCTGCTGATCGCCTTTCTGGCCCTGATGAACGCCTTCGTCACCTCGGACTTCTCGGTGGAGAATGTCTGGCGCAACTCCCATTCCGCCAAGCCGCTGCTCTACAAGATCTCGGGCACCTGGGGCAGCCATGAGGGGTCCATGGTCCTCTGGGTGCTGATCCTCGCCCTGTTCGGGTCGGCGGTGGCGATGTTCGGGCGCAACCTGCCGGCGAGGCTGCGGGCGAATGTGCTGGCGGTGCAGGCCTCCGTCGCGCTCGCCTTCCTCCTTTTCATCGTGATCACATCCAATCCCTTCGCGCGCCTCGACCCGGTGCCGATCGACGGTCGCGGCCTCAATCCGATCCTTCAGGACCCGGCGCTCGCCTTCCATCCGCCCTTCCTCTATATGGGCTATGTCGGCTTCTCCATGGCGTTCTCCTTCGCCGTGGCGGCGCTCATGGAGGGGCGGATCGATGCCGCCTGGGCACGCTGGGTGCGCCCCTGGACGCTGGCGGCCTGGATGTTCCTCACGGTCGGAATCGCCATGGGCTCGTGGTGGGCCTATTACGAGCTCGGATGGGGCGGCTGGTGGTTCTGGGATCCGGTGGAGAACGCCTCTTTCATGCCTTGGCTGTCCGGCACCGCCTTGTTGCATTCCGCGCTGGTGATGGAGCGGCGCGAGGCATTGAAGGTCTGGACGATCCTTCTGGCCATTCTCACCTTCTCGCTCAGCCTCATGGGCACCTTCCTGGTGCGCTCCGGCGTGCTCACCTCGGTGCATGCCTTTGCGGTGGATCCGGGTCGCGGCGTCTTCATCCTGGCGATCATGGCCCTTTTCACGGGCGGTGCGCTCGCGCTCTATGCCTGGCGGGCGCCCATGCTCAGGCAGGGCGGCCTGTTCGCCCCCATCAGCCGCGAGGGGAGCCTGGTCCTCAACAATGTGCTGCTGACCACCGCCTGCGGCGTGGTATTCGTCGGCACGCTTTATCCGCTCGTTCTGGAGGCGATCACGGGCAAGAAGATCTCGGTGGGTGCTCCCTTCTTCGATGCGACCTTCGGCCCGCTGATGGTGCCGCTGCTGTTGGCGGTGCCCTTTGGCCCGCTGCTCGCGTGGAAGCGGGGCGATCTCATGGGGGCGGCACAGCGCCTCATGGTGGCCCTGGGGGCGAGCTTTCTCGCCATTCTTGTCGCCTATTGGCTCTCGGGCGGCCAGGCGCCGCTCGCACCGCTCGGGATCGGAATCGGCGTCTGGCTTCTCGTCGGTTCTCTCTCCGAGATCGGGTGGCGGGTCAAGGCGTTCCGGGCGCCCTGGGCCGAGGTCTGGCGCCGGCTCAAGGGACTGCCACGCTCGGCCTATGGTACGGCGCTCGCTCATTTCGGCCTCGGTCTGACCGTGGTCGGCATCGTTGCCACGAGCGCCTGGAGGGCTGAGCAGATCCTCGTCATGAAGCCGGGCGAGACGACGCGGATCGGCGGCTATGAGCTGACATTCGCCGGTGTTGCGCCGCGGCGCGGGCCGAACTACACGGAGCTCATCGGCCGATTCGCCGTGAAACGGGATGGCGCGCCTGTTACTGAGCTCTTCCCGTCCAAGCGCCAATATCAGGTGCGCAAGCAGACGACCACGGAGGCCGGCATTCTGCCCTCTTGGCGCGGAGACCTCTACACGGTGCTGGGCGACAGCCGCCCGGGCGGGGGCTATACGGTGCGGCTCTATTTCAACCCGTTGGTGCGGTTCATCTGGATCGGCACGCTGGTGATGTTCTTCGGTGGCTTCCTCTCGCTCACGGACCGGCGGCTGAGGGTCGGTGCGCCCCGTCGCGCGCGGGTCGGTGCGGCGGTTCCGGCGGAATAGGGTGTGCGCGACATGGAGTGGTGGGCAAGCGTCAGGCGGCGGGCGACCAGGGGCCGGTGCGGCAGGTCTCGGCACACGCGCACGCGCGCTCTTGCATGCGTTCTCTCCCTGCTTCTGGGCTTCGGTCTTGTTGGTCTGACCGTGCCCATGGCCGGCCCGTCCCTGGCGGTGGAGCCCGACGAAATCCTCAAGGATCCCAAGCTCGAGGCCCGCGCGCGCAAGATCTCGGCGGGGCTCAGATGCCTCGTGTGCCAGAACCAGTCGATCGACGATTCCAATGCGCCCTTGGCGCGGGATCTGCGCATCCTCCTGCGCGAGCGGCTGAAGGCTGGCGACAGCGACGAGGATGCGGTCCAGTTCATCGTTGCCCGCTATGGCGAGTTCGTGCTTCTGCGCCCACGCTTCGGGGCGCATACATTGCTTCTCTGGCTGGCGACACCGCTCATTCTCATCCTGGCCGCCTTTCTTGTCTGGCGGGGCTACCGTTCGCGCAACGGCGACGATGAGACGGCCGAGCGCATGATCGGCCTCACAGAGGAGGAGCGAAAAGCGCTCGACCGCCTGCTCGGCGATGGCGACGAGAAGGGTAACTCGGCGAGTTCAACCTGACGACTGCGTGTTTCGGGACC
>JALUTE010000463.1 GCA_027058255.1 Methyloligella sp.
TAGGCCAGCGCCGACAAGCCCTGCCGGTCAAGACCTCAGTGCACCCCAAAGCGCCAAACGTCGATGCGCTTGTTGAGAGCGACGCGCATCGACCGGGGCGCCCAGGCACAACCGAGAAGCCCTGCCGGCCAAGACCTCAGTGCACCCCGAAGCGCCAAACGTCGATGCGCTTGTTGAGTGCGACGCGCATCGACCGGAGCGCCCAGGCGCAGCCGAGAGGCCCTGTCGGCCGGACTGGCGGCAGGGCCCCTTCGCATGGATCAGACCGCGATGATATCCTCCAAATGGTTTGGCAGCGCGTTCAACGGCACCTTGGTCAGGTCCTTGGCCACCTCGCCGACGAGCTTGGCGCGCACCTGCTCGCTCAGCTCGGCCCTCAGATCGCCCAGCATGGCTGGCGGGGCGAGAAGGACAAGGCGATCATAGGCGCCGGCGCGCAATTTCTCGTCCAGCATGCCGGCAAGCTCTGCCGCAAAACGTTTCTTGAGCTGGCGATGGGGGTCGGAGCTGTACTCCTTGGCGTGCCGGCCGGGGCCGAACTTGTCGAATGTCCGGCCCGGGCGGTCGGCCATGATATCGCGCGTGGCCCGGTGATCGGCGGAGAATTCGAGGCCGTCGAGCGCCTTGATCCCCTTGCCGGGGCCATCATTGAGGACGATGCGCGCCTGCGCGCCGTCGGCGATCAGTATCCATGTTTTGATTGGTTTCATCGCTTCCCTCGACGCATAGTCTGCGGCCAGAAGAACGCTCGTGGCGGCGTTTGCGAAGGCAGAGCATTCTTTGACCAGGGTCAACCCGGCGATTTGCTCTCAACCCTAATATAGGGCGTGTCCGGCACGACAGGAGGGGCGAGACATAAAGGCTGCGGGCGGGCCGGGCACGACAGGGATACACCATCATCATGGATCGGCTTCGGTCACGAGCTCGAGGCGAGCAGGAGGCGGTGATCGCCTTCCTGAGGCAGCCTGAGACTTTCGATCCACCTCCGGCCCGGGTCGATGTGATCGAAACGCATGGCGCGATCGTCTTCCTGGCCGGGCGCGACGTCTACAAGATCAAGCGTGCCGTGCGCTATGCCTATATGGACTACGGCACGCTGGAGCGCCGCCACCTGATGTGCCTGCGCGAGCTGGAGATCAACCAGCCCCACGCCCCCGAGATCTATCGCGATGTGGTGCCGATCACCCGGGAGGCGGACGGCCGGCTGGCCATCGGCGGCGAAGGCACGCCGGTGGAATGGGCCGTGCACATGGCCCGCTTCGATCAATCCGCCCTGCTTTCGCGAATGGCGGAGCGCGACGCCCTCGGCGACGACATCCTCACGGCCCTGGCCGACCGGGTCGCCGACTATCACGCCCGCGCGCCCGTGTTGCGCACGCCCGATGGCAAGGAGCGCATCGGCACCATCGTCACGGAGCTGGCAGACGCGTTCACCGGCCTCGGCGACGCGCTCGGAGCGGATCGCTGCCGCGCGTTCGTCGCAGGCGCGCGCCGGGCGGTGGACGAGGCGCGCTACTGCCTTCGCATGCGCGGGCGGCGCGGATTCGTGCGCCGCTGCCATGGCGATCTGCATCTGGAGAACGTGGTCCTGATCGAGGGCAGGCCGGTCCTGTTCGATGCCATCGAGTTCAATGACGACCTGGCCACCATCGACACGCTCTACGACCTCGCCTTTCTGCTAATGGATCTCGACCAGCGCGATCGGCGAGCGGGCGCCAATCTCGTTCTCAACCGCTATCTGTTTCGCACCAGCGATCCCGCCGACATTTACGGTCTCAAGGCCATGGGGCTGTTCCTCGCCTGCCGGGCGGCCATTCGCGCCATGGTCACCCTGCAGCGGGCGGACAGGATCGGCGCGGAAGGCGAGAGCCGGGAGCAACCGGAGAGCGAGGCGCGCGCCTATCTCGAGGCGGCGATCGCCTATCTCGCGCCCGTCAAGCCGCGCCTCGTCGCCATCGGCGGATTCTCGGGAACGGGCAAGACGACACTGGCGCGGGCGCTCGCCCCCGATTTCGGCGCAGCGCCCGGCGCCCTGGTCCTGCGGTCCGATCTGGAGCGCAAGGCCATGTTCGGCCTCGAGGAGACGGTGCGGCTCGGCCCCGAGCACTACACGCCAGAGGTAAGCCGCAAGGTCTATGACTTCCTGCTGCAGAAGGCGCATATCGCGCTGCGCTCGGGGCGCTCGGTCATTCTCGACGCGGTGTTCTCGAGCCCCCAGGAGCGTCTCGAGGCGCGCCGGGTGGCCGAGGCGCTGCGCCTGCCCTTCACCGGAATCTGGCTGACCGCGGAGCGCAACCGGCTCATCGAACGCGTCGCCACGCGCAAGGGCGATGCCTCGGACGCGACCCCGGCCGTGGTGGACGCGCAGATCGAACGCGGAACCGGGCCCATCGCCTGGACGCCGGTCGAGGCAGGCGGCACGCCGGAGCGCACCCTTGCCGAGGCGCGGGCGGTGCTCGGCA
>JALUTE010000464.1 GCA_027058255.1 Methyloligella sp.
GGCCCTTGGCCGGCTGGAACTTGGCGACCGCGGTCTCCTTGACCTTGATGTCCTTGCCGGTCTGCGGATTGCGCGCCGTGCGGGCCGGGCGGTACTGCGGCTTGAAGGTGCCGAAACCCGAGACACGCACCTCGTCCCCGCCCTTCATGGCCTTGGTGATGGCATCGAACACGGCATCAACGGCTGCCGCCGCATCCGACTGGCTCATGCCCGTATCCCCCGCAACGGCTGCGGCAAGCTCCTTCTTGTTCATCGAACCAATCCTTTCACATGCTGATGGGTTGCCCGAAACAGGCCCTCTGGAAAGACGAATGGGCACGGAACGCGCATGGCGCGCATTCGTCAAGCCCATATGTGGATTCTTTTCGATCCCGCCCGTCTGGAAAGCAAAAGCCCCCGACAGGGGCTGTCGGGGGCTATAATACGATCCATCACCCGTGTGAAGAGCCTTTATGCGCCGGCGAGGTCGCAGACGGGAGCGGCGTGCCCCCTCGACTCCGGCGCCCGTCCGGCGCGTCAGTGGGCGGTGAACCCGGTGCGGGTCTCGCTCTCGCCGGCGGCGACCTCGGTCGATCCGCCCTTGTCCTCGCCCTCCTCCCATTCGATGGGCTCGGGCATGCGCGTGAGCGCCACCTTCAGCACCTCGTCCATGCGCGAGCAGGGGATGATCTCGAGCTTGTTCTTCACCTCGTCCGGAATCTCCGCCAGGTCCTTGGCATTTTCCTCCGGAATGACGACCGTCTTGATGCCGCCGCGCAGCGCAGCGAGCAGCTTCTCCTTCAGCCCGCCAATCGGCAGCACGCGGCCGCGCAAGGTGATCTCGCCGGTCATGGCCACGTCGCGGCGCACCGCAATGCCGGTCATGATCGAGATGATCGCCGTCACCATGGCAACGCCGGCCGACGGGCCGTCCTTCGGGGTCGCCCCCTCGGGCACGTGCACATGGATGTCGCGCTTCTCGAACAGGTCCGGCGCGATGCCGAAATCGAGGGCCCGCGAGCGCACATAGGCATTCGCGGCCTGGATCGATTCCTTCATCACGTCGCGCAGATTGCCCGTGACGGTCATCTTGCCCTTGCCGGGCATCATCACGCCCTCGATGGTCAGCAGCTCGCCGCCGACCTCCGTCCAGGCGAGCCCGGTCACGACGCCGACCTGATCCTCGAGCTCCGCCTCGCCATAGCGGTATTTCGGAACGCCCAGATAATCCTCGAGATTGTCGAGGGTGATGTGGACGGTCTTCTGCTTGCCGAGAATGATGTCCTTCACCGACTTGCGGGCAAGCTTGGCGATCTCGCGCTCGAGATTGCGCACGCCCGCCTCGCGGGTGTAGCGCCGGATGATGTGGCGCAGCGCCTCGTCGTCCAGGCTCCACTCGTGCGGCTCCAGGCCATGGCCCTCGAGCTGGTCGGGAATGAGATGGCGCCGGGCGATCTCGACCTTCTCGTCCTCCGTGTAGCCGGCAATGCGGATGATCTCCATCCGGTCCATCAGCGCCGGCGGAATGTTGAGGGTGTTCGCCGTGGTCACGAACATCACGTTGGAGAGGTCGTAATCCACCTCCAGATAGTGGTCGTTGAAGGTGTGATTCTGCTCCGGGTCCAGCACCTCGAGCAGGGCCGAGGCCGGATCGCCCCGGAAATCGGAGCCCATCTTGTCGATCTCGTCCAGCAGGAAGAGCGGATTGACCTTCTTGGCCTTGCGCATGGACTGGATGACCTTGCCCGGCATGGAGCCGATATAGGTCCGCCGGTGGCCGCGAATCTCCGCCTCGTCGCGCACGCCGCCCAGGGACATGCGCACGAACTCGCGCCCCGTGGCATGGGCAATCGACTTGCCGAGCGAGGTCTTGCCGACGCCGGGCGGGCCGACGAGGCACAGGATCGGGCCCTTCAGCTTGTTGGTGCGTTGCTGAACGGCAAGATACTCGACGATCCGCTCCTTGACCTTCTCGAGGCCATAATGCTCCTCGTCGAGAATCTTCTGGGCCTCGTCCAGATCCTTCTTGATCCGGCCCTTGACGCCCCACGGGATGGAGAGCAGCCAATCGAGATAGTTGCGCACCACCGTCGCCTCGGCGGACATGGGGCTCATCTGCTTGAGCTTGCGCAGCTCCGAGACCGCCTTCTCCTTGGCCTCCTTGGAGAGCTTGGTGTTCTCGATCTTCTCCTCGAACTCGGCGATGTCGTCCCGGTCCTCGGCATCCCCCAGCTCGCGCTGAATGGCCTTCATCTGCTCGTTGAGATAGTACTCGCGCTGGGTCTTCTCCATCTGGCGCTTGACGCGCGAGCGGATCTTCTTCTCCACCTGCAGGACCGAGATCTCGCTCTCCATCAGGGCGAAGACGCGCTCCAGACGGTCCGAGATGCGGGGGATCTCCAGGACCTCCTGCTTGTCCGCGATCTTCACGCCCAGATGCGAGGCGATGGTGTCGGCGAGCTTGGAATAGTCGTCGAGCTGGGTGACATTGCCCAGGACCTCGGGCGAGATCTTCTTGTTCAGCTTCACATAGCTCTCGAACTGGGAGACGGCGGAGCGCGCCAGCGCCTCGATCTCGTCCTCGGCGCCGATCTCCTCCTCGACGGGCTCGGTGACCGCCTCGAAATAATCCTTGTTGTCCGTGTAGCGCAGAATGCGCGCGCGCCTTGCCCCTTCGACGAGCACCTTGACGGTGCCATCGGGCAATTTGAGCAGTTGCAGGACCGTCGCGAGGGTTCCCACCGAATAGATCGCATCGGTGTCGGGATCATCGTCGCCGGCATTCTTCTGCGCCACGAGCAGAATCTGCTTGTCGGCGCGCATCACCTCCTCGAGGGCGTTGATGGACTTCTCGCGCCCGACGAACAGCGGCACGATCATGTATGGGAACACCACGATGTCGCGCAACGGCAGAACCGGATAGCGCTCGTTCTCCCCGGCGATGGTCGTTTCTGGTTTGTTGTCAGTCATTTATCTTTCCCGTTGCATCGGCCTGACCTGCTGGAACGTCCCTGTCCCAACCGTGTCGGCACACGCCCGTCGCCCTCGCTGTGCCGGCCGGCCGCCGGCTGGCTCTTTGAAGAGGTGCCGCGACCCCGAACCTCGGCACGCATGCCTTGCAACATGCCTTACAGCACGAACGCCGGAACACCGCACCGCGTGCGGCACCGGGATCGTGCAAGTTCGGGACCGAAGGGCAAGGCGCACTTTACGAAACCAAATAGGCACGGCCATGGCCCGTTCAAGGCCCTGCGGCATCGGGGCAGCCATGCCCCGTACCCGGCGCGCGCAGGTACGGGCTTGGACCCGCCCCCGAACGCAGCGCCTCATCGGCCCCGATACGTTACTTTGCGGCACGCTGTCCTGGCGCGGCACGCGAGCCTTGGCCGCCGCGCCAGATACCCATATCCGATACGCCTCGATACGCGAGCCGTGCGCGGGACGCAATGCGGCACCGCGCCTGATGCCTGCCGGACGGGCTCGTCCCGCCCCTGGCGCCCCGCGCCGCAACCTAGGCGGTGGACTCGATATCGTCGGCCCGATCCGAATAGGTCTTCAGCGGGCTGGCGCTGCCCTCGACCACCTCGGCACTGATCACCACCTCCTCGACGCCCTGCAGCCCGGGCAGGTCGAACATGGTATCGAGCAGGATCGACTCCATGATGGAGCGCAGCCCCCGGGCGCCGGTCTTGCGCTCGATGGCCTTGCGCGCAATGCCACGCATCGCGCCCTCGGCGAAGGTGAGCTGCACATCCTCCATCTCGAACAGGCGCTGATACTGCTTGACCAGGGCGTTCTTGGGCTCGGTGAGGATTTTCACCAGCGCGTCCTCGTCCAGATCCTCCAGCGTCGCAATGACGGGCACGCGGCCGATGAACTCGGGAATGAGGCCGAAGCGCAGCAGATCCTCCGGCTCCACCTCCTTGAGGAGCTCGCCCGTGCGCCGCTCGTCGTCGGCCTCCACCTGGGCGCCGAAACCGATCGAGGTGGAGCGGCCGCGCTGCTGGATGATCTTCTCCAGCCCCGCGAAGGCGCCGCCGCAGATGAAGAGGATGTTGGTGGTGTCGACCTGCAGGAACTCCTGCTGCGGATGCTTGCGCCCGCCCTGGGGCGGCACGCTCGCCACCGTGCCCTCCATGATCTTGAGGAGCGCCTGCTGAACGCCCTCGCCCGACACGTCGCGCGTGATGGACGGGTTGTCGGCCTTGCGGCTGATCTTGTCCACCTCGTCGATATAGACGATGCCGCGCTGGGCGCGCTCGACATTGTAGTCGGCTGCCTGCAAGAGCTTGAGAATGATGTTCTCGACGTCCTCGCCCACATAGCCCGCCTCGGTGAGCGTGGTGGCATCGGCCATGGTGAAGGGCACATCGAGAATGCGCGCCAGGGTCTGGGCAAGCAGGGTCTTGCCGCAGCCCGTGGGTCCGATCAGCAGAATGTTCGACTTGGCGAGCTCGACGTCGTTGTTCTTGCTGGCGTGATTGAGCCGCTTGTAATGGTTGTGGACCGCCACCGAGAGAACTCGCTTGGCGTGGTCCTGGCCGATAACATAGTCATCCAGGACCTGACAGATCTCTTGCGGGGTCGGCACGCCGTCGCGCGACTTCACCAGCGAGGTCTTGTTCTCCTCGCGAATGATGTCCATGCACAGCTCGACGCATTCATCGCAGATGAACACGGTCGGCCCCGCAATCAGCTTGCGGACCTCGTGCTGACTTTTCCCGCAGAAGGAGCAGTAGAGCGTGTTTTTCTCTTGTGGCATCCGATCATCTCAGACGTTTCGTTTCGGTCCCCTCGCCCTCGCCATGGCACCTCGCAACGCTGGTCGGTGCGGAAGCGGCGCTGCGGGCAGCCCGGTGGCCCTCATCGAGCCCCGGCCTGCGATCCCCTGGCGCCCCGGCGCGACGGAGAGACTCTGTTCTGCAATCTCAGCATGCTATGGCACGAGTGATCAAGATTGGATTAACGATCGTACCGCGGCACGCCGAGCCGCGCGGCTCAATTACAACACCTCAGACGCGAAGACCATGCCAAACTGCAACCCGCCTCGCGGCGTTGCATGCATCACATCGACGCCTTTGCGGCGGGGCGGGTCCCGGCGACTGCCCGTCTGCCGCGCCGGTTTGCCCTGCTGGCCCGGCTGGACCTCGGCTCGGCCGATCCTGCATCACGCCTTATATGGTATCCGAATCCGCCGGTTTTACGGCCTCGCCCATCAAACCCGTTTCACAGCCCGGTGCAGTTCGGCACAATGCGGTCCCTTCGCGGCACGGTTGGGACGCTGCCGCAGACCCCCAGGGGCCGGAAGGAGCGCAGCGGGTGGGGTTTACGAGGCAGCGCCTTCGCCTTCTCCGCCAGCCGCCGCGTCCGTGTCGGCCCGCTGCACCAGCACCTCGTCGATGATGCCGAACGCCTTTGCGTCCTCGGCCGACATGAAATAGTCACGATCCAGGGTGCGTTCAATGACGTCGTATTCCTGGCCGGTGTGGCGCACATAGATCTCGTTCAAGCGCCGCTTCATCTTGATGATGTCCTCGGCGTGCCGCTCGATGTCGCTGGCCTGGCCCTGGAAGCCGCCGGAGGGCTGGTGCACCATGATGCGGGCATTGGGAAGGGCATAGCGCATGCCCTTGGCGCCGGCCGCCAGCAGGAGCGAGCCCATGGAGGCCGCCTGACCGATGCAGAGCGTCGCCACCGGCGGGCGGATGAACTGCATGGTGTCGTAGATGGCCATGCCCGAGGTGACGATGCCGCCCGGCGAGTTGATGTACATGGAAATCTCTTTCTTCGGATTCTCGGCCTCGAGAAAGAGGAGCTGGGCGGTGATCAGAGAGGCGACGTGATCCTCGATCCCGCCCGTCACGAAGATGATTCGCTCCTTGAGGAGGCGCGAGTAGATGTCATAGGCCCGCTCGCCACGATTGGTCTGCTCGACCACCATGGGCACGAGCGTGTTCATATAGGTCTCGAAGGGATCGTGCATGGAATGTCCTCGTCACAGAGATCGGTCGGCGGACAGGCGGTGCGGCCCGGGGCGGGGGGCTTGTGCCATCCGGATTCGCTTCAACGCGTCTCGCCGAACCGGGAACGGCCGCGGCCGCATTCAGTTAGCCGATTCATCGCAGCCGGCATAGGGCGGGGTTCGCAAACGCGCGCCGGCGCGTTGCGCGCCGTCAGGACTTGGCCGCCTTGGCCGCCGCGCTCTCGGCCTCGCCCTCTCCCTCTCCGGCACCGGCCTTCTTCGCTCCGCCCTTCTTCGCTCCGCCCTTCTTCGCCCCGGCCTTCTTCTCTGGCGCACCGTCCGCATCGCCGGCGTCATCATCGTCGCCCTCGGGTGCGAACAGCGCCTCGGCCGTCACCTTCTTGTCCTTGATCTTGGCGAGCTCGAGCACGAAGTCGACGACCTTGTCCTCGAAGATCGGCGCGCGCAGGGAGGCGAGCGCATTGGGGTTCTCCTTGAAATACTGAAGCACGTGCTGCTCCTGGCCGGGGTAGCGCCGCGCCTCCTCGAACATGGCCTGCCTGAGCTCCTCCTCGGTGACCCGGATGTCGTTCCGCTCGCCGATCTCGGACAGGACGAGGCCGAGGCGCACGCGCCGCTCGGCGATCTTGCGCAGCTCGGCCTTGCGCTCCTCCTCCTGCGCCTCGTCGACCTCGAGGCCGGCCTGCTCGCGGGCCGCGGTCACCTCCTTCCAGATGCTCTCGAACTCGTTCTCCACCAGTGTCGGCGGCAGGGCGAAGTCATGCGCCTCGTCCAGAGCATCGAGCAGCGCTCTTTTCAGGCGCTCACGGGACGCCTTCTCGAACTCGGCCTCCAGGCGCTGCTTCACCGCCTCGCGCAGTTTCTCGACATTCTCGAGGCCGAAATTCTTGGCAAACGCGTCGTCGATCTCGGGGCGCACGGGGCGCGCCACCTCCTTGACCGTCACGGCGAAGCTGGCGGTCCTGCCCTTGAGAGAGTCCACCGGATAGTCCTCGGGGAAGGTGGCCTCGATGGTGGGCGTATCGCCCGCCTTGGCGCCCTCAAGCCCCTCCTCGAAGCCGGGAATGAAGCCGCCCTTGCCGAGGATCACATGGGCGCCTTCCCCCTTGCCGCCCTCGAAGGGCTCGCCGTCGATCGTGCCCTCGAAGTCGATGGTCAGGCGGTCGCCAATCTGGGCGGCGCGCCCCTCCTCCGCCTCGTAGGTGATGGCGCCCTCGACCAGATCCTCCAGGCTCTTGGCGATCTCCTCCTCGCCCACCTCGGCCACCCAGCGCTCGAGCTCGATGCTCTTGAGATCGACCATGTCGAACTCGGGCAGCACCTCGAACGCCATGGTGTAGGCGAGATCGGCCTTGCCGGCGAGAACCTGCTCCAGCTCCTCCTGGTTCTCGGAGAAGCTGATATCCGGCTGGAATGCGGGCCGCTCCTCGCGATCGCTGAGGGCCTGCTGGCTGCTCTCCGCCACCGCCTTCTCGATGATCTCCGCCATGACCGAGCGGCCATAGACCTTGCGCAGATAGGCCACCGGCACCTTGCCGGGGCGAAAGCCCTTGAGCTGCACCCGCTCCTTCAGCTCCTCCAGCTTCCGGGACAGCCTTTCGTCGAGCTCGCCCGCCTCGACCACGATCTTCAACTCGCGCTTCAGCCCCTCGGAGCTGGTCTCCGTCACCTGCATCGTTGTCTCTTTCCCATCAACCTGTCTCACCCGGCTTCAGCCCGACATGGCGGGCAGGGGCCCGGTGTCGTCCCGCCGCACGGCTCATCCTGTGCTCTCATGGGGCGTCCGGCTTGCGCGCAATGCGTCGTCGCAGGGCCTCGACGCCCGTGTTACTGGTGCGGGCGGAGGGACTCGAACCCCCATGGCCGAAGCCACCAGAACCTAAATCTGGCGTGTCTACCAGTTCCACCACGCCCGCATGGCCCCGCGGTCGCAAGCCCACCCCAAATGCCC
>JALUTE010000465.1 GCA_027058255.1 Methyloligella sp.
GACGCGAGGCGCAGGGGGGCGAGGATGGCTGACGCCGGGGTGTCGTCCGGCGCGGCGTCCAGTGAGTGGCCGGATCTTGCGGGGCGGATCGTCGAGGCCGATGGCGAGCGGGTTCATGTGCTCCCCGTGCGGGTCTATTTCGAGGACACGGACTTCTCCGGCCTCGTCTATCACGCCACCTATCTGAGGTGGTGCGAGCGCGGCCGCTCGGACTTTCTGCGCCTCCTCGGCGTCGACCATCGCGGCCTGATCGCGCCCGAGGGCGGGCACGAGCCGGCGGCCTTCGTCATCCGGCGCATGGAGATCGACTTCCTGAAGCCGGCGCGCATCGACGAGGTTCTGGAGGTGCACACGCGCTGCCGGGAGGTGGGCGCGGCGACGCTCACCCTGGATCAGACCATCCGGCGGGGCGATGTGGTGCTCTTCACGGCCCGTGTTCTCGCCGTTCTGGTGAGCATGGCCGGCAAGCCTTTGCGCCTCGCACCTGCCCTCAGGCAGGCTTTCGCCGCATCCATCCCTCGCCCCTGAGCGCCGCGCCGCCCGGCGGCCTTGTGACGAGTGGGGAATGTGCTCTAATCAAGACCTTGTTGCAGAGCGTGATTCGCCCGGTAGCCGCGCGCCGCTCGAGCCCTTGTTTCGACACATTGGCCGGTGCAAATGGCGCGCGCTGCGGGGCGTGAGCGGGCGCAGCCGAACCCGTTCGTCGGCACGCTCGGCGGCGCGCCATCGGGCGCGCGCGAGGTCCGGGCGGTGCGCGAGCTTCGGCGTGTCAGCCCTCGAGATACGGATGACGAGACGTCCATGAGCCCGGTCGATATCATCAGCTCGGTTGCCGCGAACGGTGGCGGCGTTTCGATTCTCAGCCTCTTCCTGCAGGCGGGTCCCGTCGTCAAGCTGGTCATTGTGGGCCTGCTGCTCGCCTCCATCTGGTCCTGGGCCATCATCATCGAGAAAACCTTCGCCTTTCGCTCGGCGCGGCGGGCCTCCGATAGCTTCGAGCAGCTTTTCTGGTCCGGCCAGTCCCTGGAGGAGCTCTATGCGGTGCTGGCGCGCGGCCAGACCCATTCCATGGCTGCGCTGTTCGTCGCGGCCATGCGCGAATGGCGCCGATCCGTGGAAAGCAGCCCCAAGGTGCTGCGCGGCATCCAGCTCCGCGTCGAGAAGGTGATGGACGTCACCATCAGTCGCGAGATGGACCGGCTGGAGCGCCGCCTCCTGTTTCTCGCGACCGTCGGCGCGACCGCCCCCTTCATCGGTCTTTTCGGCACGGTCTGGGGCATCATGACCAGCTTCCAGGCGATTGCGCTCTCGAAGAATACGAGCCTCGCCGTGGTGGCCCCCGGCATTGCCGAGGCCCTGTTTGCGACCGCCCTCGGCCTTCTGGCGGCAATTCCGTCGGTGATCTTCTACAACAAGTTCTCCACCGATGCCGCCCGCCACGGCGCGCGCCTCGAGGGCTTTGCCGACGAGTTCGCTGCCATCATCTCGCGCCAGATCGACGCGCGGAGCTGACGGGGCGCCGGAGGTGACGGGAGCGGACCCATGGGCATGAGCACGGGCGGAGCGGGAGCCACGGGGCGCAGGCGCGGGCGGTGCCGGGCGAGCGGCCGGCACGCACCCATGGCCGAGATCAACGTCACGCCCCTCGTCGATGTGATGCTGGTGCTGCTCATCATCTTCATGGTCACCGCGCCCCTCTTGACCGTCGGCGTTCCGATCGAGCTGCCCGAGACCCGGGCCAAGCAGCTCGAGGCGCAGAAGAAGGAGCCGCTCACGGTCACCATAGACGCCAAGGGGCAGGTTTTCATTCAGGAGACGAAGGTTACACTCGAGACGCTGGTGCCGAAGCTCAAGGCCATCACGAAGAGCGGCTACAATGAGCGCATCTATGTGCGCGGGGATCGTCGGATCGACTATGGCACGATGATGAAGGTCATGGGGCGGATCAACGCGGCGGGCTTCCGGCGGGTGTCGCTCGTCACCGATCTCGAGGACAGGTTCTGAGCGCGCGCACGACAAGAGAGGTGAGGGGTCGAAAGCGGACCATGCGTTTGGGGCTCGCCATATCGATCCTCCTGCACGGGGCGATCCTCGGCTGGGCGATGATGTCCTTCGCATCGGCCAGGCACTTGCCGGTGTTCAAGGAGCAGCCGATCTCGGTCGAGCTGATGACCACGGCCGATCTCGACAAGCTCAGGGCCGGCCGGCGCAAGGCGAGCGAGACGGCGAAGAAGGCCGCTGCCGTCAAGCCCAAGCCGAAACGCCAGCCTGAGAAGAAGATCGCGAAGAAGAAGCCGGCCAAGGCGCGGGTGGCGCGGGCCGCACCGCCACCTGCCGCCGCGCCGCCACCGGCACCTCCCAAGGCGAAGGCGAAGCCGGCGGCGAAAAAGTCACCGGCCGAGAAAAAGGCCAAGCGCAAGGCGAAGGCCAAGCCCAAGGCGAAGCCGAAGCCGAAGAA
>JALUTE010000466.1 GCA_027058255.1 Methyloligella sp.
GATCTTCGTCGCCGATGGCTATAACGACCGCGTGGTGGTGATCGGGCCGGATGGCCGGCTCGCGCGCAAATGGGGCGGGCCGTTCGCGGCCAACATTCACGGCCCCTTCCCCGGCTGGTTCAAGACGGTGACGAGCATTGCGCTTGGGCCGAAGGGCAAAGTCTTCGTGGTGGATTTCTACAATCACCGGGTTCAGAAATTCGCGCCCGACGGCACCTTCCTCACGAGCTTTGGCCGCAAGGGCGGGGGGCCGGGCGAATTCCTCTATCCCATGGCGGTGGACGTGGCGGCGGATGGCACGGTCTATGTGGCCGATTTCGGCAACAACCGCGTCAGCGTGTGGCGCCCGCCCGCCAAAGGGCGGCAATGAGCCCACGGGATCGACGAGACGACCGGGCGAGGCGACCTTCCGCTCGTTCGGGACTCAACGCTTCCTGCCGCTCTTGTGCGCCGGGTCCGCCTCGACCAGGCGGACGACCACGTCGATGTGGGAGATGGTCATGCCCTCGGGCGGCTCGGGCACGCCGTGCACCTTGATGGTCTCGCCCTCGATGTCCATCAGCTCGCCGTCGCGCTCGATATAGAAGTGGTTGTGGTCGGAGGTGTTGGTGTCGAAATAGGTCTTCGCCCCGTCCACGGCCACCTCGCGCAGCAGGCCCGCCTCGGTGAACTGATGCAGCGTGTTGTAGATGGTGGCGAGCGAGACCGGCACGCCGGCGCGGATCGCCTCCTCATGCAAGGTCTCGGCGGTCACATGCCGGTCGCCATCGGCAAAGAGCAGGCGCGCGAGCGCCTGGCGCTGGCGCGTCGGGCGCAGGCCAGCCTCCTTCAAGAGCGTGCGCGTGGCCGCCATTGTCGTATCCTCGCTCGCCTCCACACGCTCCTGCGTGTCCAAATCCGACATTGCGGGCGTGCTCAGCTTCACTGGTCCTGCGTCCTCGGCCATGGCGATGGTTGCGTGTCCTCTGCTTCGGTCTCGTTCGGGCGCTGCGCGATGTCCCGCCCCGGAATGGCTCTGCCTGGCCGGGCATATCCGAGGCCCAGCGGGACATTTCCGAGGCCCAGCGGGACATTGTCTCACGATATCATGCCCATGGGGCGACTATATGGGCTTCGCCCCCGCACCGCAACAGGCGTCCCCCGGCCGGCCCAGGGCGACCGACACCGAGGCCTCGACCCTGGATCGCGGGCCGTTAGCGGGTCCAGGCGGCCCCGCTTCGGTCGACTGCGCCCTTTTCCGGCCGTCATGTTTTCGTTATGGTCGCGCGAGATTTGCATGCCGCGCGGGGACGGGATGTTGCGCCATGACGAACGGCGCTGCACCGTGGCGATTGGGGCGCCATGAGGAACGGCGTCGCGGCGGCGCGATGCGTGGGTCGGGCAGGGACAGGGCATGAAGGACAAGGCGAATGGCGTCCTGGTCGGGCTGCGAAGCTGGGCTGTCAATCTGCCCCGCTGGCCGAAGCGGGTCATTCTGGTCCTGAACGACTTCGCGCTCCTGTGCGCGGCCCTGTGGCTGCCCCTCTCCGTACGCCTCAACACCTTGTACACGCCGCCGGACTGGCCGTTCGGGCTGCTGCTCGCCTCCGCGCCCGTGATCGGAATCCTCACCTTCCATCAGCTCGGCCTCTATCGGCTGGTCACGCGCTATATCGGCCATCAGGGCACGGTGCGCATCTTCATCGCCGTCGCCATCGCCGTGCTCATCTGGGCGCTGGTCGTTCTGCTCTCCGGCATCACCGGCGTGCCGCGCTCGGTCGTTCTCGGCTATGGCATCCTCGCCTCCTTCTTCATCTGGGCGAGCCGGCAGTTCGCGGGCTGGATCCTCAAGGCCGTGCCGGATGTGACACCGGCGACCTTCGAGCCCGCGGCCAAGAAAGTGCTCATCTACGGCGCCGGCACGACCGGCGTGCAATTGCTCCAGGCGCTCCAGCGCGGGCGGGAATACAAGCCCGTCGGCTTCGTCGACGACGACACCTCGCTGTGGGGCCAGGTGGTGAGCGGCGTCAAGGTCTACAGGCCGGCCAAGCTCGCCAAGCTCATCCAGCGCGACCAGGTGCGCGAGGTGTTCATTGCCATGCCGGAGGCGAGCCGGCGCGAGCGGCGCAGGGTGATCAACCGCCTCCAGCACCACCCCGTGCTGGTCAAGATCCTGCCGGCCATGACCGACATTGCCGCCGGCCGCGTGCAGATCTCGGATCTGAGGCCCGTCGACGCCGACGACCTTCTGGGCCGCGATCCCGTGCCGCCCGACCCGGAGCTTCTGGCCGGGACCATTCGCGGCAAGTCGGTCCTGGTCACCGGCGCCGGCGGCTCGATCGGATCGGAGCTGGCGCGGCAGATTCTGCGCATCGGCCCCGCGCGGCTCATCCTGCTCGAGCGCTCCGAGGTCGCGCTCTACGAGATCGAGATGGAGCTCGCCGAGTTGATGAACAAG
>JALUTE010000467.1 GCA_027058255.1 Methyloligella sp.
CTCGAGCCCTGACCGGCGCGCCTGCGCGGGCCGACCGAGCGGGACGAAAATCTGCGCCTTTTGTGCAACAGCGACGAAAAAAGCTGTCGCACTCCGTGCAAAGGCGGCGCAAGCGGCTGATATTAAGGCAATATTAACCAAACGGATCGTCTTCTCCTCCCCGGGTTGAGAGGAGGAAAATCTCACAATCCGATTGGGTCGAAGCAGCAATCGAAACAGCTTGATAGGAGGTTGACATGCAGGTTCAGAAAAGGCCGAGAGGCCGCCCGAAGGGATCCGGGATCGACGACAGCGCGCATCTGATGAAGATCGCCGGTCTGATCGCCGCCAATCCGGGCATGAAGCGCACGACGGCGATCAAGGCCATCGGCATCGACAATCCGTCGCATATTCGCAGGCTTCGCGACAAGTTCGCCGCCGAGGAGGCCAAGCTCATCCGCGCGGCGCGCAAGGCGATGCGCTCGGGCGGTGGCGCGGCCGCGCTGAACGGCGCAGCCGGCGCAGCGGCGAGCGTGAAGGGCAAGGCGAAGACCAAGGCGGCCACAGCCAAGGCGAGCAAGGCAAAGGCGAAGGGCAGCGCCAAGGCCTCGGCACGCACCGCGGCGAGCAAGGCGGCGAAGACCAAGGCCAAGGCAGGAGCCGCCACGGCCAAGGCTTCCGCCAAGACGGCGAAGGCGGCCAAGAGCAAGGCTGGGGGCAAGACCGCGACCAAAGCCAAGACCCGGGCCAAGGCCAAGACCAATGGCAAGGCTCCGATGATTGGTGGCGTCGATCTCAGCGCCGCCAAATGGCTGGGCTCCAATTTCGACACCGTGGTCACGTCCATGGTCGAGCAGCAGATTCAGCTCTACGAGTCGGCCGTGAAATATTCGCCGCTCGCGACGCTCCTGCGCCAGCAGGCGTTCCTGACCGACATGATGCTGACCATGCTGAAAGCGCAGAAGAAGTTCTCCGGCATGGGCAAGTAGCCGCCGGCGGAGAGCGCTCGAACAGCCATCCCCGCGATGGCCGGCGGGCCGCCCGACCGGGCGGCCCGTCGTCTTTCGGCCCCGATTCGCCCCGGCTCGCAGAATGCGGCCGTTTCCCGGGAATGTGCGCAAGCCCTGCGCGGCGACGTCGCACCGCCCCGCCCGAGGGCTGGCCGCCTCGGGCATCAGACTTTTCTCAGCGCCACGCGCTCGATTCCGTGATCCGGCCCCTTGCGCAGAATGAGGTCCGCCCTCTGGCGCGTCGGCAGGATGTTCTCCTGAAGGTTTCTCAGATTGATCTCGCGCCAGATCGCGAGCGCCCGCCGCGCGGCCTCTTTCTCCTCCAGCGCCGCATAGCGGTGGAAATAGGCGTTGGGGTCGAGAAAGGCCGTCTCCCGCAGCCGCATGAACCGCTCCACGTACCAGCGCTCGATCACATCCGGCTCGGCGTCGATATAGATCGAGAAGTCGAAAAAATCGGAGACGAACGGAACGGCCTCCCCATCGCGCGGCAGGCGCGCCGGCTGCAGCACGTTCAGCCCCTCCACGATCAACACGTCCGGCCGGTGCACCCGGATGGTCTGCCCCGGCAACACGTCGTAGAAGAAATGCGAATAGACCGGCGCCTCGACCTCCTCGCAGCCCCCCTTGACCTCCACCAGGAAGCGCAGGAGACGCGGCATGTCGTAGCTCTCCGGAAAGCCCTTGCGGTCCATGAGGCCACGCTTCTCCAGCACCCGGTTGGGATAGAGAAAGCCGTCGGTCGGCACCAGCGCCACCTTGGGGTGATGCGGCCAGCGCGCCAGTAGCGCCTGGAGAACGCGCGCCGTCGTGCTCTTGCCCACCGCCACGCTGCCGGCGAGCCCTATGATGAAGGGCGCCTTGCACGCCTTGTGGCCGAGAAAGCGCGAGGTCACCGCGTGCAGCTCCTGGGCCGCCGCCACATGCAGGTTGAGAAGCCGGGAGAGCGGCAGGTAGATGTCCTCGACCTCGGCCATGGAGAGCCGCTCATTGATGCCGGAGAGCTGCTCCAGATCGGCCTCGTCCAGTGTCATGGGCGTGTCGGCGCGCAGCCTTGCCCACGCCTCCCGATCGAAGCTGTGGTAGGGCGAGAACGCGATGTTTTGCCTGCGTGACATGTCGCCGTCCGTGAGGAAAGGGGCTCCGCGGGCCTCACTGCACCGGCGAGACGCAGCCTTGTCCTCTACTCAAGCGCGGCCTCTTGCGGCCTTCTCCTCGAGACCCGAGACGCCCATGCGCCCCGCGAGCTCCGCCATCACCGCCTCGAGCGGCACGCCGCGCAGCTCGAGAAGAACCAGCAGATGATAGATGAGGTCGGCCGCCTCGCTGCGCACCGCCGCATCGTCCTCGCCCAAGGCCGCGATCACAAGCTCCACCGCCTCCTCGCCGAGCTTCTGCGCGCAGCGCTCCGCCCCGCCATCGAGAAGCTGGCGCGTATAGGACCGATCCGCCTGCTCGCTCCGCCGCGCGGCGATGGTCTCGGCCAGCCGCGCGAGCACATCGCCCGCACCCGTCTCGCTCATGGATCGCCTCGTCGTTCCAATTCCCTGCGCCCGTTCGGGCATCCACGCACCGCCGCTCAATAGTCGAGCCGCATCGGCAGGCCCGCCGCGGCCATGTGCCGTTTCGCTTCCTCGATCGTGTGATCGCCGAAATGGAAGATCGACGCGGCGAGCACGGCGCTCGCATGGCCCTCGCGCACGCCGTCGACCAGATGATCCAGCGTGCCCACTCCGCCGCTCGCAATAACAGGAACCGGGACCGCGTCGGCGATGGCACGGGTCAGCGCCAGGTCGAAGCCCTCCCGCGTGCCGTCCCGGTCCATGGAGGTCAGCAGGATCTCGCCGGCCCCGAGTGCGACCACCTTGCGCGCAAAGGCGAGCGCATCGATGCCCGTCGGCTCGCGCCCGCCATGGGTGAAAATCTCCCAGCGCGGGGCGGTCTCGGCGCCGCCATCGCCATCGCCATCGCCATCGGTCCCGTCGCTCCCGGCGCCGTTCCCGTTCACGCGCTTGGCGTCGATGGCAACAACGATGCACTGATTGCCGAACTTTTCCGCCCCCTCGGCCACCAGATCCGGCCGGCGCACGGCGGCGGTGTTGATCGCCACCTTGTCCGCGCCCGCCTCGAGCAGCCGGCGCATGTCCTCCACCGCCCGCACGCCCCCGCCGACGGTGAGCGGCATGAAGCAGCGCTCGGCCGTGCGCGTGACGATGTCGAGCATGGTGTCGCGCTTCTCATGACTGGCGGTGATGTCGAGAAAGCACAGCTCATCCGCTCCCGCCTCGTCATAGGCGGCGGCGGCCTCGACCGGGTCTCCGGCATCGACGAGATCGACAAAATTGACCCCCTTGACGACACGGCCGTCCTTGACGTCGAGACAGGGAATGACACGGACCTTGAGCATGGCGGGCCTGCGGCTTGGGCGCGCCCCGAGGGGCGTGTTGCACCGCAAAAATGGCATGGACGCCCGCCCTCGGCAAGCCCGTTCGCCGCCTCTTTCGGGTGGGCGCGGATTGCGGCGCCGGTGTGCCGAGCAGGGCCGATCGTTAACCCTTCGTTAACCAAATCCCCGGACCCTCGGCCCTGCGGTGACCGGAAGTCAGGCCCGCACTGCGGATCCCGATGGGCTCTTGCCGTCGCGACCCGCATCGAACCGAGGCCCACGAACCTCCTGCGGCCCTTCCGCCGTGAAGGGGCTCGTGGCTCGTCTCGAAGGCGTCCGGAGCCGACCGGAGGAGCATCCCTGTCTCCGAGGCTCCGGCCCGTGACCGCCGCCACTTTCCGCAGCCTGCGTCGCGGGGCCGATCACTCTGCCCCTCTCCGGCCGCCGGCCTGGGAGCGGCGCATGTCCACGGAGAGCGGCGGGCCGGCTCGAACGATGGAGCGGCCAATGCTGAAGCGTCCTTTGACCCTGTTTCACTCCCATGACAACCGTTGCCAGTCCCATGGGGATGAAACGCTTCGGCTGGATCGGAGCGACCCGATCGACATGATCGATCTCCTGCGCCGATCCAGATATCTCCATCCACCGAGTACTGCTTGAGTGACGCGTCGAACGCGCGCGTGGGCGCCGGCATACGCCATCGCCCCATGGGCGCGACATCAGGCGCGGGAGGCTGGCCCTGTCCGGCGCCAGCCTCCCGCCACCGATCCCTTCGCAAGCTCTGCATCGCGGTCCCCGACGCCTGCGCCGGACGCTACAGAAGCCCGGGATAGGCACCGCCGTCGATGAGGATGTTCTGGCCCGTGATGTAGCCCGCATGGGCCGAGCACAGGAACGCGCAGGCGGCGCCGAACTCCTCCGGTCGGCCGAAGCGCCCGGCCGGCGAGGATGCGGCCCGCTCCGCCGCCACGATTTCCTCCGAGAGTCCCTGTGCCTCGGCGGTCTTGCGGATGACGGACCGGAGCCGGTCCGTATCGAAGGCCCCCGGCAGCAGGCCATTGATGGTGACATTGTGCTTGACCGCCTTGCGGGCGATGACGGCGACCGCGCCCGTGAGCCCGGCCCGCGCCCCGTTGGAGAGCTCCAGCACCGGGATCGGTGCCTTCACGGCGCCCGACGTGATGTTGACGACGCGCCCGAAACCCCGCTCCATCATGCCATAGACCGTCGCCTGGATGAGGGCGATGGGGGTGAGCATGTTCGCCTCGACGGCAGCCCGCCAGTCATCGAGCGTGAAGGTCTTGAAATCCCCCGGCGGCGGCCCGGCGGCGTTGTTCACCAGAATGTCCGGCTCCGGGCAGGCGTCCAGCACCGCCTCGCGGCCCTCGGGCGTGGTGATGTCGCAGGCGATCGCCGTGATGCGCACGCCCGTCCTGGCGCGAATCGCATTGGCGGCCTCCTCCAGCGCCTCGGCGCCCCGCGCGCAGATCACCAGGTCCACGCCTTCGCGCGCCAGCGCCTCGGCACAGCCCCGCCCGAGGCCCTTCGATGCCGCGCACACGATCGCCTTCTTGCCCTTGAGCCCCATATCCATCGCAAACAGCCCCCCTCCAAACCGTGAATGCCCCAACCGTGAAATGCCATGACTGAAGACGCGGACATGGCTCTGTCCGGCAACATTTGACCTCGATCGGGAATTATAGACAATGCTGGAAAGTGCCTATGAGTTTGTTCCCAATGGAGGAGAGTGCTACCGGTGATGAGCTCTCGGTCGACCACGGCAGCGTCGAGGCCGGCGCGCGCATCCATCGCGGCATTGGCCGCCGTTTTCCTTCTCATCGCCATGGCGCCCACCGCCCGCGCCGCCTGCCTGCACGACGGCATGCGCGTGGAAGGCCAGCTCCGGCGTATCGAGACGCGCCATCCCAACGGCACGCGCCTGTCCGGCTATCACCTCTTCCTGGCCAATCCGATCTGCGTGCGCGCGGAGCGGTCGTCCGGCGGCAAGGGGACCCTGTCCGACATCCACACCGTCCAGCTCGTGCCCGCCGATGACAGTGTTGCTCGCGAGCTCGACAGCCTGCTCGGCGCGCGTATCACGGCATCCGGCGCGTTCATGGAGCCGCAAACGGTCTACCACACCGGCGATATCGTCCTCCTGGATGCCCGGATTCTGGTGGTCGCCGACCGGCCCGCACCGGCGGCGGAACGGGCCGAGAGCGCCCGGGGGGCAGGCGAGCCCGAAACCGCTCCCGAGACGAGCGCACGGCCCATGCCTTCGGACCCCGCCGAGATCCGTGCCCGCTTTGCGCGCTTCATCCGCGAGTTCTATCTGGCGGGCTACGACCTCTCGGCCGAGGAGATCGCGGAGATCTACGCGCCGCGCCTGTTCTATTTCGGCAAGGCCCGCTTTCCGGTGAAGCGGGTCGTCGCGGACAAGATCGCCTATTACAAGCGCTGGCCCGAGCGGCGCTACGCCCTGCTTGAGGACACGTTGAGAATTCGCCCGGCCCGCCAGAGAGAGAACGCCTGGGACCTGGCCTTCGAATACACCTTCGAGCTTGCAGGACCGCGCAGAACCCGCCGCGGCCGAGGCATTGCCTATATCACGGTCGATCTCTCCGGCGGCCGCGTGCGCATTCTGCGCGAGCACGGCAAGGTGTTGAAACGGTTCTGACGCCTGCCAGAAACGCCTGCTGGCGCAGAGGCGCGAACACGAAATGCACGTCATTGCCGCACGCGACGCGGCAATCCTAATTCTGGACGGCAAGCTGCGAGTTTGTTGCCCTGGATCATCACCCGGCCCGATCCCCGGGTCACGCCCGGGGATGTGATGACGGGGCGTCAAGCGCCAGGTTTCGTATGCGTCGATGCACGAGTGACGCGATCCCTGCCTGCAAAGATCGCGTCCCGCGCCCGGTCAGCCGGCGCGCCCCCGTGCGAGCGCGCGGATCACGAGCCCGAGCACGGCGAGCACGATGCCGAGCTGCCAATAGGGAACCTGATAGCCGAAATCGAAATTCCTGGGATCGGCGAAGAAAGCCAGCGACGGCTCGGCGCCGAGCATCATGCCTGCGCCCTGGGCCGCGAGAAAGAACAGCCCGACCAGAAGCGCGAGCAGTGCCGCCATCCGCCCCAGGCCGCGGGTCGCCGAGACAAGCGAAAACAGGACGGCCAGAACCAGAAGGCCGATACCGCTCCACGCGAGCGGCATCATGTAGGGCTCCATCGCCGTCATCATATCCAGCATGAAAACTTGCATCTGCATTGTCCCTGTATGACTGCCAAATGTCGGCGCGCCTCGTCCCGGGGCGCGCGAACGAGCGGGCCGGAAAGCGGGCCCGCTCGTCGCATCGCTCGGGTGCGGTGTGCCGTCGTTGGGCGTATCGCCGTTACTTGACGCGCTTGAACACGCCCTTGGCGCAGGCGCCCTTGTCGGTGCATCCCTCGAGCGCCCAGCTATCGGGATCCGGATTGGTCAGCTTGGTGTTGTAGATGTTGCCATTGGCGGGATGCCGGATCCGGCCGACGATATAGCCGTCCTTGTCCTCGAGCTTGGACTGGATCATCTCCATGCCGACATTTTTCGGCCCCGAGATCACCTTGGCCGAGATTCCATGCTCGCCGCCCTCGGTCACCTCGACGACGAAGCCCTCCCATGTCCACTTGCCGACCATCTTGGACGGATCGACCGCCAGCGCCGCACTGGATGCCGCGATCAGCAACACGAATCCGGCCGATGCCGCAAGAATCTTCTTCATGGATGCTACCTCCTGTTGGTTTGCTGCAAAGTCTCCTCCCCGGCATCCCCGCATCGCCGATTGCAAGGCCCGGGGCACTCCTCCCCTCGCCCGCCACCGCCGCGCCGCTCACCCCGGCGCCGGCACGCGTGGCGCAGATCCGGCCATGCCGTGCGCCGACCCAAGGCGCAAAGACCCCCATTTCGCAGAAGCGACTCCTGCGAAGAAAGACATCTCATGATTTTTCAAGCATTTTCAGGGCGATGGGTGCCACTATTGCGGGCCGATGCTATATCGGGTCCCCAATTGCGCCCATGAACGCCACTCTTCACCCGTCTTCCGCCGTTCTTATCTCGTTGTGAGCAAGCAATTCGCCTCCCCCGCGCCTTCATTAGGCTTGCGTGACGGGGAAGTCAACATTTGAATCCGCCCAAAGTATGACAGGAAAGAGCGCCGACATACCTCTCCCACAGCCCGGCGAGGCTCCGCCACGCGGATCGATCAGGCCGTCCGGCCTGCCGAGAACGCTCCGGTTCGCAGCGCTCGCCGCCCGGCCATGGACGGAGCCTGCCGTCCGGCCCGGCGATAGAGAAGCACCGTGAGGTCCGGGTGAGCCTGCGCGAGCGCCTCGCCGCGGGCGGCACCCTCGGCCGTACCATCGGCGATGATCACGAGCCGGTCCGC
>JALUTE010000468.1 GCA_027058255.1 Methyloligella sp.
GCATGGCCTCGGCGCCCGGCGCACCCATTATCCGGCGCAGCTTTCCGGCGGCGAGCAGCAGCGGGTCGCGCTCGCCCGGGCGCTTGCGCCCCGCCCCGCCCTGCTGCTGGCGGACGAGCCCACGGGCAATCTCGACCGCGACACCGGGGCGGACATCCTGAGCCTCCTGTTCGATCTCGAGGCGCGCCACGGAACCACCCTGGTTCTGGTCACCCACGATGCGGCCCTGGTGCGGCTCTGCGACCGGGTCATCGCCATGCAGGATGGCCGGATCGAAGAGCAGCATGGGACTATGGAGCCCGTATGACGGCGAGAAGCGCGGGCGGAAAGGCCCTGGATGGCGGCTCGGGCCGGCGGGCGCGCGAAGGCGCGCGCGGGCCATGGCGGGCGCGCCTGCGCCTGCCGCTTGCCCTGCGCCTTGCCTGGCGCGATCTCAGAGGCGGGCAGGGGCACGGCGGGCTTCGGGGCTTTGCCGTGTTTCTCGCCTGCATCACCCTGGGCGTTGGCGCCATCGCGGCGGTGGGGGCGGTGCGCGACGCGCTCGCGAGCGGTTTCCTGCATCAGGGCCGGGTTCTCCTCGGGGGCGATGTCTCGCTCTCGAGCGTGCACAGAAGGTCTGAGCGCCCCTTGCGGGCCTGGCTTGCCGAGCGCGGCCGTCTGAGCGAGGTCGCCAGCATGCGCGCCATGGCTCGCTCCGCCTCGAAGGTGGGCGCCGAAGGCGGCGGCGCGGGCGAAAGGCGGCTTCTTGTGGAGCTGAAGGCCGTGGACCGGGCCTATCCGCTGTTCGGGGAGATGGTCCTCTCGGGCGGGATGGGGCTCGGCGCGGCCATTGGCGACGGGCGCGGCGTCGTGGTCGACCCGATCCTGCTCGCGCGGCTCGGCCTTGGCATCGGGGATCGGCTTGCCATCGGCACCGCCACCTTCACCATCCGGGCCAGCATCGCCCGCGAGCCCGACCGGCTCACCAGCCGCACCGCCTTCGGCCCGCGCGTGATGATGAGCCTTGCAGGCCTCGAGGCCACGGGATTGAGGCGGCCGGGCAGCCTGGTGCGCTGGCGCACGCGCCTTGCCCTCGATGGCGCCGCCGGCCCCGATGGCGAGCAGGCCCTGATGCGCTTTCGCGAAGCCCTTCGCACGCGCTTTCCCGAGGCGGGCCTGCAGGTGCGCGACCGGCGCGATCCGGCCCCCGCCGTGCGCCGCGCCATCGAGCGTTTCGGACAGTTCCTCACCCTGGTGGGTCTTGCCACCCTGCTCGTGGGTGGCGTCGGGGTTGCCAATGCGGTCGCAAGCCACATGGAGCGCAAGCGTGGCACGGTGGCCGTCTTCAAGGCGCTCGGCGCCTCCAACGGGCTGGTGTTGCGCGTCTTTCTCGCCGAGATTCTGGCGTTGGCGGGGCTCGGCGTCCTGGCGGGGCTCGGCCTCGGGGCGCTCGCGCCCGCGGCGATCCGGCGCCTGGCGGGGGATGCGCTTCCCATTCCGCTCGAAGCGCTGGCGCCAGTGCTCGGCCCGGCGACCCTTGCGAGCGGCATCGCCTATGGCCTCCTGGTGGCGCTTCTCTTCGTGCTCTGGCCGCTGGGGCGGGCGGCGCGGGTGCGCCCCTCGGTGCTCTTCCGCGGCCCCATTGCGGGCGAGGGGGGGCGGCCCGGCTGGCGCTATCTCGCCGCCATGGCGGCGAGCCTGCTCGCCCTCGCGGCGCTCGCCATTCTCACGGCCGAGCAGACGTGGATCGCCGTCTGGTTCTGTGTCGGGATGGTGGGCCTGTTCGCCGCCTTCCTTGGCTTCGCCGGCCTGCTCAGGCTGCTCGCCGGCCGGTTGCGCAGCATTCGGCGCAAGCGGCGCATCTCCCTTGCGCTCGCCCTCGCTGCCATGTCCGCGCCCGGCGCTCTCACCCGCTCGGTGGTGCTCTCGCTCGGCGCGGGCTTGACGCTCATGGTGGCCATATCGCTGACCCATGCGTCCCTCGAGGCCGAGCTTTCGAGCCATGTTCCGAGGAACGCGCCGAGCTATTTCGTGCTCGATATCGACAAGGGCCGCTTCGAGGCTTTCGCCGCCCTCGCGCGCAAGACCGTGCCGGGCGTGACGGTGTCGAGCGCGCCCATGCTGCGCGGCCGTATCATCGCCATGAAGGGCCAGCCCGTCGAGGCCCTGCGCCCGCCACCCGATGCCGAATGGGTGCTGCGCGGCGACAGGGGCCTCACCTTCTCGCGCAGGCTTCCCCAAGGCTCGCGCCTCGTTCAGGGCACCTGGTGGCCGCCCGACTATGAAGGCCCGCCCATTGTCTCCTTTGCCGCCGACATTGCCCGCGCCTTCGGCCTGCGGATCGGCGACACGGTCACCGTCAACGTTCTGGGGCGCAATCTGACGGCGCGCATTCACAATCTGAGGGCGGTGGACTGGGAGAGCCTGGCCATCAACTTCGTCATGGTCTTTCCGCCGGACACGCTGAAGGGGGCGCCCTATACGCGCCTTGCCACCCTGCGACTGCCCGACCCGGACGATCTGGCGCGCGAGGGGCGGATGGTGCAGGCGCTCGCGGGGGCCTTTCCGACCCTCACCTTCATTCGCGTGCGCGATGCGCTGGCGGCGATTGGCGAGATCTTCGCCAAGGTCATGCTTGCTGTGCGGATCGCGGGCGGCTTGGTCTTGGCAGCCGGCGCGCTCGTTCTCGCCGGCGCGCTGGCCACGGCGGAGCGGCGACGAATCCATCACGCCGTCGTGCTCAAGACGCTGGGGGCGACTCGCCGGCGTGTGCTCGCCGCCCATGCCGTGGAGTATCTGATCCTCGCCGCGAGCACGGCCCTTCTCGCCATTGGCGCGGGCAGCCTGGCGGCCTGGCTGGTGGTGACACGTGCCATGCGGCTCGATTTCGTCTTCTCGGTCTCGGCTGTCGCCGAAGCGGTGGTCCTCGCCCTCGCCCTCACTCTTGCCTTCGGCATGGCCGGGACTTGGCGCGTCTTGCGGGCGCCCTCCATGGCCTGGCTGCGCGCCGAGTGACCCGCGCCGAGTGATCCGCGCCCGGGCGGGGCAGGCGGCCTGGGCGGCGCAAGACGATTGCCGCTCGCCATGTGGAGAAGGCGCTGACCTCGGGTGTGTCATGATGGCGGATAGGGGCGGTTGGAGCGCGCCAGGCAAATGCGCGCGCCAATGCTTGAACTCGGCACATGCTGCCGCCATATTATGCGCAAACCTGACCTTCGACGAGGCCGAGCAGGCTCGGCCCGCTTCGATGTGACCGAAACGACCCGATCCGAAACGACCAAAGAGGACATTCGAGCGATGACGGAACTCGACAAGAGATACGCCGCGGCCCGCACTGGTGCCCCTGCGGATACCCTCGCCATCGACGAGGGGCTCAGGGCCTACATGATCAGCGTCTACAATTACATGGCCGCCGGCGTCGCCATCACAGGGCTCGTGGCCTGGCTGGTGTTCTCCTTCGCCATCACTCAGGATCCGGCTAGCGCGGTGGCGCGCCTGCCCAATGGGGCCCTCCTGAGCGAGTTCGGCCGGCTCGTTTTCGTGAGCCCGCTGAAATGGGTGCTCTTCCTCGCGCCCTTGGGCATGGTGTTCTTCCTCTCCGCCAGGATCGGGAAGCTGTCGGTCTCGGCTGCGCAGACGTCGTTCTGGATCTTCGCGGGCCTGATGGGGGCATCGCTCGCCTCGATCTTCCTTGTCTATACCCATGCGTCCATCGCCCGGGTGTTCTTCATCTCGGCGGCCGCCTTCGGCGCACTCAGCCTGTGGGGCTACACCACCAAGAAGGACATCTCCGGTTGGGGCTCCTTCCTGTTCATGGGCCTCATCGGCATCATCATCGCCTCGGTGGTGAACATCTTCCTCGCGTCCTCGGCGCTCCAATTCGCCGTCTCGGTGATCGGCGTGCTGGTCTTTGCCGGCCTCACCGCCTATGACACCCAGCGCATCAAGGAGATGTATTTTGCAGGCGACAGCCAGCTCGTCGCCGGACGCAAGGCCATCATGGGGGCGCTCAGCCTCTATCTCGATTTCATCAACCTGTTCCTGATGCTGCTCTCCCTGTTCGGAAATCGCGAATAGGCGCTCAAGCCGTCAGGCAACCTACCGTGCAAGGCGAAGGCCCCGGACCCCATGGCTCCGGGGCCTTTTCATGTCGTCCGTCCCGCCATCTCGTCCGACCCCGACGCCGCGCGGCCAAAAGAGGGCTTCGCGCGGCTCATCCCATGGGATATAGAGCCCTCGGACAGGACCGATGACGGCGCGCCGGGGCTCGGCGCGCGAGCACAAGGCGGGCGGGACATGCAGAAAGCAGCGGAGCCTCAGGAACAGCACACCATGTCGGTGATGGTCGACAACGAGCCGGGCGTTCTGGCGCGTGTGATCGGCCTTTTCTCGGGGCGGGGCTACAATATCGACAGCCTCACGGTGACGGAGACCGAGCATGAGCGCCATCTCTCGCGCATCACCATCGTCACCACCGGAACGCCCATGGTCCTCCAGCAGATCAAGGCCCAGCTCGAGCGCCTGGTGCCGGTGCACAAGGTCACGGATCTGACCGCCTCGGGCATCTCGCTCGAGCGCGAGCTGGCGCTGGTCAAGGTGGCGGGCAAGGGCGACAAGCGGGTGGAGGCGCTGCGCCTTGCCGAGGCGTTCCGCGCGCAGGTGGTGGATGCCTCGACGGAACATTTCGTGTTCGAGATCACCGGGCGCACGTCCAAGCTGGAGCAGTTCATCATCCTCATGGGCCCGCTCGGCCTGGTGGAGGTGGCGCGAACGGGTGTCGCCGCCATCGCCCGCGGCAAGGACCCGGCCTGACCCGCGCTTGCCCCCATGTCGCGCCCATATGGCGCCCGTATCGCCCGCGCCGGTCCTCGGCCTGCGGCGCGGCAGCACCCCCCCCGGCTTGCAGGCTGGTCCGGCGCTGTGGTGCACGATAGGATGGGAGCCATGGCGAGATGCGGGGCGGCGGGGCCAGGCTGCACAGAGGCGAAGGAGGCGCGACGTGCGAAGCAAAACCTGCCTATTGATCGCGCTCACGGCTGGCATTCTGGTCGCGGGCGGAGCCTTGCCGGCGCTGAGTGCCGGGACACAGGCCGGCGCCGCGCCGGGCCGCTACACCATGACCCCGACCGAGAACGGTTTTCTGCGGCTCGACACCCAGACGGGAGCCGTCTCGCTGTGCATGCGAAAGGACGGCCGCTGGGCGTGCGAGAGCGTTGCGGACGATGCCAAGTTGCTGAGGGACGAGATTGCGCGGCTTGCGCGCGAGAACGAGGCGCTGCGCCGCCGGCTGGCGGAGCTGGAGGGGCGCAAATCCGGCCGGCCGGGCCTCACCCTCCCGAGCGAGGAGGAGGTGGACAAGGCGCTGAGCCTGATGGAGCGCTTCCTGCGCAAGTTCAAGGACATGGCCAAGCGGCTGGCGGAGGACCCGCAGCCCGGAACGCCGCTCTGACACGCGGGGCGGCGGCTGCGGCGCGGACACGACCCGGGGGAGAGGATGGGCGAGACGGCGGGGCCCTTGGCGCAGGCCCATCACAGGCTTGAGGTGGAGACGCGCGGGGCCGGCTTTGTCGAGATCACGCGCCCGGTCGCGGCCTGGACTCGCGAGATCGGTGCGGGGGAGGGGCTGCTTACGCTCTTTCTGCGCCACACCTCGGCCTCGCTGACCATTCAGGAGAATGCCGACCCGGACGTGGTGGCCGATCTGACGGACGCCCTGGCGCGCCTTGCGCCCGCGAACGCCGGTTATCGCCACAGCGTGGAGGGGCCCGACGACATGCCGGCGCACATCAAGGCCATGCTGACCGGCGTCTCGCTCTCGATCCCCGTCCTGGGCGGTGCACCGGTGCTCGGCACCTGGCAGGGCATCTTTCTCATCGAGCATCGCGCGCGGGCGCACCGGCGCAGCGTGCTCCTGCATTATGTGGGCACGACGACGCGCTGATCCGGGACCTTGGCGGAAAACGCTCGACCCTCGAGGCGGCGGCGCGCCGTTGCCGGAGAGGCGCTTCCCGCCGGCTTGCCGAAAAAGATCGCTGGTTTCGGCGGTCTCAGTGCTCCTGGACGTAGAGCGCGCGATAGACTCCGTCCTCGAACTCGTCAAAGAGCTCGCTCACCTGGGGATGGCGCACGGGCTCGCCGGTGTCGTCCGGCACCAGGTTCTGCTCCGAGACATAGGCGACATACTCCGTCTCGGCATTCTCGGCCAAGAGGTGATAGAAGGGCTGGTCCTTGCGCGGGCGGATATCCTCGGGAATGGACAGCCACCATTCCTCGGTGTTGTCGAAGGTGGGATCGACATCGAACACCACACCGCGGAAGGGGTAGAAACGATGACGAACCACCTGTCCCAGGCAGAATTTCGCTTTCGGTATCTTACTCATGACACGCTCGCACGCTCTCAAGTCTCGCTCCGGGAGGCATGAGCGCCCATCCGGGGACCCGTCGCGTGTTGGGAAATCTCGGGCCCCCTCTCCCCCCTTTGGCACAGCTGTCAGCCCAGTTTCACGCGAGCCGCGCGGATGTGTCAACAGCTATCGGTCAACTTCGTTCACGCGCGCCCCGATCCGTGGCGCGGGCGGCACGCGCTCCCTCATGCCAGTGCCGGCGGCGCGGCGGGCCTTGCGCTCGGGCGTGGAAAGGCGCACATTGAGCGCAAGGCATCCGAGGGGCGCCGGCGAAGGCCGGCTGAGACCGGAGCCCGGCAGGCCACAGCGCGCCGAGACCGGGCGATGATCCGGGACCCTTAGAACCTGATCCGGGTCATGCCGGCGAAGGGACGGAGCACGGCGGCCTCGCCATCCTTTCCTCACTCGCACGGTCTGGCATCAGGGTTGTGGATTACCGCGCGTCGAGGCTCGAGGCCCAAAGCCCATGGAAACATCCGCGTTCATTGCGCGCCTCATTGGCCCGTTCCTGCTCGTTCTGGGGCTGGCCATGCTCACGCGTCCACGCATGATCGCCAGCATCATCGAGCAGTCGGTTGCCAGCACGGCGCTGATCTTCCTCGCCGGCATGCTGGCGCTCGTCGCGGGGCTCGCCATCGTCAATGTCCACAATGTCTGGACGGCGGACTGGCGCGTGATCGTCACGGCGCTCGGATGGTTGAGCATTGTCGGCGGGATCGCGCGCATGCTGGCAAGCGATGTGCTGGCCCGCCTCGGCCGGCGCTTTGCCGGCTTGCGGCTCGTGAACACCATTGCAGGGCTCCTGCTCCTCGTCCTCGGGGTCATTCTCGCGGGCAAGGGCTATGGGCTCGGCGCCTGAAGACCGGGAAGGGTTGGAGGAGAAAGATCATGAACAGGCACATGACGGCGCGCGATCTTGGTGCGCCCGAGATCACCACGGGGCCTCTGCCGGCGAGCCGCAAGGTCTATTCCGCCCCGCCGGGCCATCCCGAGATCGAGGTGCCCTTCCGCGAGGTCGCGCTGGAAGAGGACGGTGCGCCGCCGCTGCGCCTCTACGACTCCTCCGGGCCCTACACGGACCCGCATGCGCAGATCGACCCGGACCGGGGCCTGCCGCGCCGGCGCGAGGCGTGGCTCGGGGGGCGCGAAGGGATCGAGACCTATGAGGGCCGGCAGGTGCGCCCGCAAGACAATGGCGACCTTGCCCCCGATCGCCTGGCGCGCGCCTTTCCTGTTCGCCATCGGCCATGGCGCGGGACCGGCACCGCGCCGCTCACCCAGCTCGAGGCGGCCCGCGCCGGGATCATCACGCCGGAGATGGTCTATGTCGCCCATCGCGAGAATCTGGGCCGCACTGCCCCGCCGCCTGGCGCCGCAGACCGCCTTGCCGAT
>JALUTE010000469.1 GCA_027058255.1 Methyloligella sp.
AGCAGGCTCAGGAGAAGCAAAGTCACGACAAGAAGCTGGCCGCGCTCGGCCACCTCCTCGGGTCCCGCCTCCGCGAGTACGATCTGAGGGCTCGTTGGAGCGAGGAGGAGGTCATCCTCGCCCTGCCCGACGTCGATGCGCGCACCGCCGAGCCGCTGATGCGCCGCCTGCTGGATGCCCTCGTGATGAACGGCCTCGAATGCAGCGCGGGCGTGGCCATCTTCCCGGTCGACGAGCACGTCATGGAGTCCCTCGTGCGCGTCGCCCGACGGCGATGGAGGCGCGCCCGCGGCAACGGGCTCGACGTGGTGACGATCGGCTGACCCGAGGCTCAGCTCAGCGGCCCAATCGCCTCGGCGACCCGGTTGACCAGGCTGTGATCGTCGACGATGCGGCGAGCCGCCTCGAAGTCGCGGTAGAGGGGCCGGTCACCGTCGAGGGTGGGAACCACCTCTCGGAGCACGGCGTGCGCGAGCCGGACCCCCTCGGCCGGCTTCAGCGGCGCCCTCTGATCGAGGCCCTGAGCCGCGACGATGAGCTCGATGGCGAGGGAGTTGGCGACGTTCTCGACGACCTGACCGAGCTTGCGGGCGGCGATGCTGCCCATCGACACGTGATCTTCGCGGTTCGCGCTCGAAGGGATCGAGTCGACGCTCGCCGGGTGGCAGAGGACCTTGTTCTCGCTCACGAGCGACGCGCTCGCCACCTGAGCGATCATGAACCCGGAGTCGAGCCCGCTGTCGGCCGCGAGGAAAGGCGTGAGCCCAGTGGACAGGGCGGGATTGACGAGCTGCTCGACACGCCGCTCGCTGATGTTGGCGAGCTCGGCCACGGCGATGGCGGCCAAGTCCATCGCCAAAGCGACCGGCTGGCCGTGGAAGTTGCCTCCACTGATGAGCGCCGCCTCTCCGCGCTCGAGGAACACGGTGGGGTTGTCCGTGACGCTGTTGAGCTCGGTAGTGAGGGTCTGCGCGACCCAGTCGAGGGCGTCCCGCGTGGCGCCGTGAACCTGAGGGATGCAGCGGAGCGAATAAGGATCCTGCACTTTTCCGCAGTGAGCATGGCTCGCCATGATCTCGCTCTGTGTGAGCAGGCTGCGGAGGTTCGCGGCGACCGCCGCCTGCCCCGGATGGGGGCGGACCTGCATGAGACGTTCGTCGAAGGGCTTCTTGCTCCCCTTGAGCGCCTCGATGCTCATGGCGCCGGCGAGATCCGCGACGGTGCAGAGATGCTGCGCCCGATCGAGGGCGAGCGCGCCGAGGGCGGTCATGTACTGGGTGCCGTTGATGAGGGCGATCCCTTCCTTGGCGGCGAGCTCGAGCGGCTCGAGCCCCGCCTTCTTCAGTGCCGCGCCCGCATCCATGAGCTCACCGTCGAGCCGCGCTTGTCCCTCCCCCATCAGGGCGAGCGCGAGATGGGCGAGCGGCGCGAGGTCGCCCGAAGCCCCGACCGATCCTTGCGCCGGGATCCGCGGACACACCCCCGCGTCGAGCATTCCGAGGAGCAGATCGACGACCTCCGGACGGACGCCCGAGTGGCCCATGGCCACCACCTGGGCGCGCAGGACGATCATCGCCCGCACCTCGGCATCGCTGAGATCCGGCCCGACCCCGCAGGCGTGGCTCCGCACGAGGTTCTTTTGGAGCTGGGCCACGTCGGCAGAGCTGATGCGCGTCTCCGCCAGCGCCCCGAATCCCGTGTTCACCCCGTAGACGGCGGGCGCGTCGTCGCCGGCGGCCGCGATGGCTTCCACCGCCTCGCGCGAGGCGACGATGCGGTCACGCGCCGCGGCAGACAGGACGGCGGGGCGACGACGATGGGCCACGGCGACCAGGTCGGCCAGGGTGATCGCCTCCCCGATGACGACCGGAGGGCCGCCGGCGGGCGTGGAGGACGAGGGCTCGGGATTATCGGAGGTCATGAGAACTTTCGGCGAAAAAAGGCGCTGCGCTCGATCGCGCCCTTACTATGCTCAGGCGCCGAAGCGTCAGCCCTCATGCGCGCATACGCCTTGCTCCTGCCGGTCGCAACGTCCCTGTTGACGACCACCCGCGCCCGAGCCCAGCTCGACATGTCGCTCATCGAGGAGCAGGAGCGCGCCAGAGAGCCGGGGGGCGCCCCATCCGACGCGGATGGGGTGCACTTCGAGAGCGTCTTCTTTCCCGCCGGCACCCCGCCCACGCAGCCGGAAGGCTTCTTTCCGGAGCTCGTCTTGGACACGGGCCGGATCGAGCCGCCCGCCACCGCGCCGAACCGGATGAGCTTGTCGTTTCACGGCGAGTATCAGCTTCGCTTTCGGGCCTACTCGGATCTTCCGCTCACCCCGCCGCTGCGGGCGAGCGGCGACGAGGGCCAGAACCTCGGCAACAACTGGCACCTGTACCACTGGATGAGGTAC
>JALUTE010000470.1 GCA_027058255.1 Methyloligella sp.
CCCAGAGCTCCTTCCCCGCCATGACCGAGGCGCCCGACGGCGCCGCGGGCGCACCGAAAGCCGCCCCGTCCTCGGCAGCGGCCGGCGTGCCCCCCTCCGGTGCATCCTCCTCGCCGAGTGCGATGGCCCGCCAGCGGGCCTGAACATGCTCCAGGAGGCGCCGGGTCGAGAGCCCCGCCAGCTCCTCGAAAAAGGCCTCGCCGAACAGGCCCATGACCTCCTCGAGCGCCGCCTCGTGGGTGGCGCGCCCGAGCGCCACGGAGAGGCGCCGTTTCACGATGAGCTGCGCCTCATCCCGGCTGCGCGCCTCGGCGAGCCGCACCGGTCCCGCCTTCTCGATGCGGTCGATGAAGGACTGGGGCAGATGCTCGCGCACCTGGCCGTAGAAATCGCCGAGGCAGGAGATCAGCACCAGCGCCGAGGGCACGCGATTGGCGATCTGGATGAGATCGCGCACCGCCCGGGTGAAGCGCTCCTCATAGTCGTCGAAAAAGCGCAGGTCCTCCACCTGGTCAATGCAGAAGACGAGCGCCGCGCTGTCGATGGTGTACATGAGCCGGCCGAGGGACTCGATGATCTCGAAGGCGCGGCCGTCCCCCTCATTGGGATCGAGCGCCGCCACCGCCGCCTGGCTGAACTCATTGAGGGGCCGGCCGAACAGATATTGGCGCACGCGCCCGTCGATGCGCGGGTCGTTGCGCTGGAGATAGAGCAGCGCCCGCACGGTGTTGATGTCGAGCTCCTGGTCGGCGAAGCGCGGCGCGATGAGAATCTCATCGGCGAGCTCGGTGACGAGAGCCGCCAGCTCCATGGGCTCCAGCGGCGCCTCGCGCAGCCGCTCCAGCGCCTCTGCCGGCAGAACGTCGGCATCCTCCACGAGACGGCGCGAGAGGCGCATCAGCCCCGTCTCCCCCGGCTCCAGCGGGTCGTAGGGCTTCTCCAGCGAGCTGATGAGCCGGGCGAGGAAATAGTCCCCGTAATTGCCCACGTCCGGCGTCATCTGCGCATAGCCGAAATAGCCCCAATTGGCGCGATGGGCATAGGTGCGCAGCGCCCGGATGAGATGGGTCTTGCCCGCCCCCGACTGGCCATGGAAGAGCAGGATGCGGGCCGGCGCATCGCCGCCCTGCTCGGCAATGGTGTTGAGCAGGCTCAGGAACTTGCGCCTCGCGGGGCGGTGAATCTCGTCCACGTCGAACGGATCGGCCTTCCAGACGTCCACCTCCCAGGTGATCGACTGCTCGAACACCTTCGAGATCGGTTCGACGAGACGAGACCTTTGAGTCTCTGACAGCATGTTCCCTCTTACGACCGTCTTATGTTCTGTTCCAGCGGCCCCGACGGCCGCTGCGCCATGCCCCCCGGCGCCCCCTGCGGGTCAATCCCCGATCCGGATCAGATGCCATTCCGTGTTCTTGTAGCGCACCGCCGAGGCCTCGACCTCATGCACATTTCCCCGATCCCTGAGATCGGCATTGGCGAGCTCCAGATGGCCCGCCCGATGCGCCGCCGCGAGCATGTCCTTGAAATCGGTCTCCGACAGCCCCCACTCGGGATGGCTCTTGCGAATCGCCTGCCACACCTCGGAAATATACGCCTTGCGATCGCCGGACCAGCCTCGGGCACGCTGTCTGGCGGCAGCGGCGACAGCGCCGGCGAACCGGGCGAGGTCGGGCCGCTCTTGCCGGGGCGTCGGCGCGGCGGCGCTCCTGCCCAGTTGCCGGCGCGAAGGTGGGGCCGTCGCAGCGCGGGAGACATAATCGCGCAGCAGCGCCAGCCGCAGCGCCCGCACATCGCTCCCGGCAGCCCCGGCACGTTCGGCCGCAAGCGCGGCGACGAGCGCCGAATCCGTGGCGAACGCCGCCCTGCCCCTCTTCTTGGCGAGTTGCGCCGCGATCGCACGCCCGGCGCGTCCCGGCACCGTGGCGCGCGCGTCCAGCATGTGGGCGAGATCGGGTCCGAAGGCCTGCTCCAACGCCTTGAGCGCGAGCGCGTTCCGGATCGCCGCCGCCCCCGCCCGGGGCGGAAGGGTGAGCCCGAAGGCCGTCTCCAGAATGGCGCGGCGCAGACCGCTCGCCGTCGCCACCCGGGCGCGATGGGTCGCCTTGCCCGATGCAAGGCCGAGCGCCTTGCAGACGAGGTGGGCATCCCGGATCTCGGACCAGGCGGGCAGATGGCCGGACCTCACCCCCAGGATGCGCACCGCCCGCGCCAGCCCGGCTTTCGTGGCAACCCAGCGCTGCTGTGCGCCCGCACGCCCTATGGCCCCTTCCGTCTTCAGCGCTTCGAGAAGCCGGTCGAGCTGCCGGCGCCATTCGGCGGGCTTGAGCCGATGCGCCACGAGCGGCTGAACATCGCGTCGCACGCCATCGCTTGCGACGCCTTTCCGGCCGCTGCTTGCGATCCGCAACAGGACCACATCCTTGATGATGGTCGAATTGAGTGCCGCCGCCATGCAAGCCTCCCCGTCTCGCGCCCCGCAGCCTGCATCGCAAGCGCGAGCGCGCCATCCGCCCCGGCGCGCACGCCGCCGGGGCGAATCACCGGCGACGATTGTGATGCAGAAGGCGCCGCGCGCCAAGGGAGAGAGCGCGGCTCCTGTGTGAAACTGCCGGACCTGCAAAGGAAACGGCCCCGATCCGCAAACGGATCAGGGCCGCCGCGACCTGCAGTGAGGAACAGGAAGATGCAGGTCAGCAATTTCCAATGGAGCGCCCGGTCCCGCCGGCTCCCACGCCGCTTTCCGCGTCCACCTCCATCATGGCCTCGAGTGCGGCCCTGCGCAGGTCGGCGAGCGTATTGCGGGCGTTCTCGAGGGCCTGCGTGAACGGCTCCATGCACGGATCGGTACGTGAGTCCGCGAGCATCCTGTCGATCAGACGAAGCATGGTCGGCACGTCCATGGCCGCGCCGTATGCGTCATCGAGTGGGACTGGAAGTTGAACGTACACGAGTACCTCCCGCTCTGATTGCGTTATCGAGCAGTGCGCCCGCACCTGAGAGGCAGACCGGCGCGCTCGCGGCTTCGAGCCGGCGCCATCGGATTGTCTGCCACGAGCCGAAAAAAAGCTAACATGGACGGGCGTGGCGGGGATACCTAGGAAGCTACCTAGATTCGCGCGAGCACACGCCTTCGCGCGCGGGTTTCATGAGAACCGCACGACATCGTTCAGGTCACGGCCCTGCATCCTGCGAACAGGCGTGCCGCTTTCCAGGGCCGGCATTCGTTTCTGGCGACGCGATACCATATAGATCGTAAACAAGACTCCCATATCATCTTTAACGATAAACGTACAGGAAAATATTAATGCACAGTCTTACATATTTTGTATAGGCCGCGTGCTTTACCTGCCGCAGCGACCTCTCTCGACCTGCCAAACAAAAGCCAAGGTCTTGAGGTTCCAAGAGAGGATCGACCGCATGGAACGGCGAATACACGCTCTGGTAGTAATAGATCGCGTAGCGCGTTTTACGCGATCTTAACCCTGACGCGGGATGAGTCGTGAAGCAGGCACGACGCGCGCCGGCAAGGGCCGGACACGCGGAAACAGCCCGGAGGACAATCATGTTTCGCGTAGGCCTCTGCGCTTTGGTCGCGCTCGCGATCGGCGGGTGCACCGCGTCCAATCCCTCTGTCACGGCGGGCTATTCCGGGGCGCCTTCCGGCCAAGCCCTGGTGCAGAGCGACGCCATCGACGGCTATTCCGAGACTGCGCCCAGGCGACGCTCCGCCGCCATCGGCAAAGGTACGCGGGAGCCCCTCGGCGGCAGGTCCGATGCCCGCGCGATCCGCCTCGATCCGGAGCGCGCGCTCGCCCTGATCAACGCCTATCGGAAGGAGAGCGGCCTGCCCCCCCTCCACCTCAACGCCAGGCTCACCCGCGCTGCCAAGATGCATTCGCGCGATCTCGCCCGCTCGGACCGCATCTCCCATTTCGGCTCCGATGGATCGAACCCCTGGGAGCGCGTGGCTCGCACGGGATACAAGGCGCGTCTTGCGGCGGAGAATGTGGGCACCGGCCAGACCTCCATCGAGGAGGTGTTCAAGGGCTGGCGCAACAGCGAGAGCCACAACAAGAACCTGCTCCTGCCCGACGCACGGCATATGGGCATTGCGCTGGTCACCAATCCGAAATCCGAGTTCCGGAGCTTCTGGACCCTGGTGGTGGCCGCACCCCGTTGAGGGCGCGAGAGCCCGAGAGCGAGACGGTCGGCCTGTGAGGCGCGGAAGAGCCGGAATCGGGTCGGCACCCGGGATCCTTCCGTCCGCAAGGGAAGACCGCGCGCCTCGCGGGCATCAATTGGCGTCGAAGGCCTCGACAGCCCATCGTCCTGCGGCAGTCCCCGCGGCGGCATCGCCCGTCACGCCCGGCAGCGCCGAGCCCGGTCTCGCGGCGGCGCCGCGGACCATCGCGGCGACGGGCCGGGGCGGTGGATGGGCCTTGGCATGCCCTTCCAGATCCTCCAGGAGCACGCGCAGGAGCGGCGCCGCGATCTGGGCGGCATGCAACCTGCGCGCGAAGGGCAGGCGTGGATTGCCCGTGCCGACCAGCACCACGTAGGAATAGGCCGCACCGTTGTCGAAGCGGATGCCGCCCGCTGCCCAGATGTCCACCGTCGCGTTCGGGTCCTCGGTGACATGGGTGCCGGTCTTGGCAAAATGCAGGCTCACGCCCTTGCGTCGGGCCGCGCACCAGTCGCCAAGGCTCTTGAGCGTGCCATGGCGCGTCGTGCGGTACGTGTAGCAGAGCGGTGCCGAGAGCAGGGTCCGGAGCAGCCCGCGCGCATGCGGGCGAATGAAGCGCGCCGGCAGAATGTCCGAGGTGGCCCCCATGGCGGGCTCATCGTCCCCCTTCGGACCCGAGCGCTCATAGCGGGCAACGAGGCTTGGCAGCGGCACCGGCCTTGTCCCACGGCCGGTGAGCGCCGCGAGCACCACCGCCGCGAGCTGATGCACCTTGCGCGGGCTGCCCGTGATGAGACCGCGCACGGCGGCGGTGGAGGGCGGTGTTGCCTCGCCCGCACTCGGCGCCGGCGGCATGTTGAAGCCGAGCCCGTCGATGAGCACCCGGATCCGCGCCTGGCCGAGCCTTGCCGTGCGCCATTCCAGCGGCCGCGAGAGAGAGCAGGCGAACACGGTGCGGGCCTTGCGCCCGCGCCTGAGGCTGCCCGTGCGCCGGCAGGTCTCGAGGCCGCGCCTTGGCGCCTGGCCGTCCACATAGAGCGTATCGGCCGTGTCGCGCCCCTGATTGGCGATGGCGATGGCAGCGATGATCTTGCCGATGGACGCGATGGCGCGGCCCTCGCGTTCGGGCTCATAGGCCCCCGTCCGGGCATTGCGCGCAGCGGGCGAGCCGAAATAGGCGGCCGTCTCCTTGGCCTCGAAATAGCGCACGATCCGCCCCTTGGCATCGGCGGCGGCGAGGATGACGTCGGGGACCTGCTTGTGCGGCGCGTCGGGTCGGCGCTGGCCGGCGACATCGAGCGTGAACTCGGGATCCATGCGGCGCGCATAGCGCTTCTGGAGCTGGGCCAGCCGCTGGAGCACGCGCCTGCGAAAGGCCCGGTTCTCGGCTACGTCGAAGGCGAGATGCACCCCCCGCACATATTCGCGCCAGCCGAAGCCGTAATCCGCCTTCATCTCCTCGCGCACGCCATAGCGCGCCGCCGGAATGAGCAGATTGGCCCTGAGCGCCGGATTGGCCCGGGCGAGGCGGGCGAGACGCGGCTCGATCTGCTCCAGCGCCTGCTGCAATTTGGGCTGCACCTTCGGGTCCGGCGGCCCGCTGCCGAGGCTCACCAGCTCGAACAGCACCGATTTCTGCTGCGCCGGATCGTCGAGCAGCGCCTCGGCGCATTTGCGCGCCCGCACATCCGTGATGTAGCGCCAGCGGTCCAGACGCACGCGGTTGAGCCGCTCGGAGCCCTCCAGAAGGATGATCGGCTTGTTGACCGCGGAGGCGAGCACGAACTGCTCGGCGATGGTCAGGTCCCGCGCTTCCTTGCCGAACACGATCCGGGCCGTGGTCTCCACCCCGTGCAGCGGCGGGCCGCCCGCCCGTTGGGCAAGCCAAAGATGGTCCGCCGCCCAGCGGCGCAGCGGCTCCATGTCGCCGCCCCGCGTCAGATGGCGGTAGATCACCGGCGCAAGCCACCATTCGCGAACCTTGCGGCCGATCTTCTCGAGCACGCCCTCGTCCCAGCGCGGCGGCGTCTTGTAGACCACCCGGACAAGCTGCATCGGCAGGGTCGAGCCGCCGGTGCCGAAACTCGGCCGGCCATGGGAGAGCGACCGGCGCAGCGTCGAGACCGGAATCTTCAGCACGCCCAGAAGATCGATGCCGAACGGGTTCAACCAGCTCCCAAGCCGGCGGTCCTCTTGATAGAGCAGGCAGCGCCAGTAATAGGGCGGCACCTCGCGCACGGGGATGGATTTATGATCGGGATTGGCCACATAGTCCGCGCTCTCGAGCGCGATCGGCGCGCCCGTATAGTTCACGTCGCGCCGGCTGTCGAGGCGGGCGTCGAACGTGCCGACGAAATTGTCCTCCGCGTCATAGATGGCGGTGGCGAGCCAGCGCTCGCTGTCATATTGCAGCTTCTGCCCGAGCCAGATCTCGCCCCAATAACCCCGGATGGGTGCCATCACATAGGTCAGCAACACCGCGAACAGCACATAGAAGATCACCACGCTCGCCACATAGCGCAGCGGCCCAAGGCGCGGGTTGAACATGACGGCATAGAACAGGAAATGCATCGCCCGAACGGGAAGGGCGAGCAACAGCTCGAACGCCTTTGTCAGCAATCGGAAGGTCGAAAGCATGCCCGCCGGGTGGCCTCAACACCTGTTCACGCCGCCCTTCGGACCGGCAAGACGAGACGCGCTCCGGCGCGCCCATTGCGCACCCATGCGCAACCCCGCCGCGGTTTCATCGGGGCCGGCCATCTCACGAAAACAACACGAAAACTCCGGGACGACGCCATCAAGGCCCCGCCACGGCCTCTCTAGGCCCGATTTGTGGCGATTTCGGGTGCAAGGCGCACCCCTGAATGCCTCGTCTCGTGGGGCCTTCTCCACATGTTCCTGTATTGTTCTTTACATGCCGCGCAGAGGGCGCTAAAGTATAGCAAGCATAGCGGCGATCATGACTTGCGCCGCGCAAGCTATCGAGAGGCGGAAACGCGTCCGAGGGGGCCCCATGTTCGCGCATGTCTCCACACTCGCCTTTGCCGGGATCGAGGCGCGTCCCGTCGAGGTCCAGGTTCAGATCTCGCCGGGCCTGCCGGCCTTCGCCATCGTCGGGCTGCCCGACAAGGCGGTGGCGGAGAGCCGGGAGCGGGTGCGTGCCGCGCTGCATGCGGTCGGGCTCGGCCTTCCGCCCAAGCACATCACGGTCAATCTGGCTCCGGCGGCCCTGCCCAAGGAAGGCAGCCATTTCGACTTGCCCATCGCGCTCGGCGTGATGGCGGCATGCGGCGCCGTCGCGGGCGATGCGCTGGAGCCCTATGCGGTGATCGGCGAGCTCGCCCTCGATGGCGCCATTCGCCCCGTGCCGGGCGCCCTGCCGGCGGGCATCGGCGCCAATGCCATGGGCAAGGGGCTCATCTGCCCCGCCGCCTCGGGCGCGGAGGCGGCCTGGGCGGGGGAGGCGCTCGAGATCCTGGCGCCGGAGCATCTCCTCTCCCTGGTCAATCACTTCAAGGGGGTGCAATCGCTCACCCGGCCCGAGCCCGCGCTCGCCGAGGCCGCCTCCGCG
>JALUTE010000471.1 GCA_027058255.1 Methyloligella sp.
CCCTGTGCCGTGCTTCACCTCGCCTGCCGGGGCGGGACGCGGATTAAGGCTTTCGTTACGTGTGGATGGCTCTAATCGGGACGGCCCGCGCCGTCTTCCCCGGTCGAGGGCCGCATCGTTTGGCCCCGTGTCGTGCTCGAAAGCCAACTTCGCGGCAGGCGCCGGGCCGGCCCCTGGTCATGGAGCAAGTCGACGTGCCCTCCTCTGCAGACGACATCGATATCGCCGCCCTCTGGTCGGCAGTCACGCGCAACAAATGGCGCCTCGCGCTTGCGGTGATCGTGGTCGGTGCGGCCACGTTTCTGGCGCTCTCCTTTGTCACGCCGCGCTATGCGTCGGAGGCGCAGATCCTGATCGAGAACGACGAGTCCGCCTTCACGCGGCCGCGCGGCGCGCCGGGCACGGTCGATGCGGGCCGGATCGACCGGGAGGCCGTGGAGAGCCAGGTGCACGTCCTCGCCTCACCCGACCTTGCGGAGAAGGTCGTCGAGAAGCTCGACCTTGCGAAGGTGCCGGAGTTCAACCATGCGCTCGAGCCGGCGTCCCTTTGGAGCCGGATCGCGGATTTGCTGGATGTCTTTTCCTCCGCGCGTCCGGCGAGCGAGCAGGAGCGGGTGCTCGAGGCCTTCGCCAAGCGGCTCGTGGTCTATGCCATCAAGGATTCGCGGGTGATCACGGTGGCCTTCACCTCGCGGGACCCGGAGCGGGCCGCCCGGATCGCCAACACCCTCGCCGAGACCTATCTCGAATGGCAGCGCGCCGAGCAGCTCAAGACCAATCGTGGCGCGAGCAAATGGCTCGGCGAGCGCATCGCCACCTTGCGGCGCGAGATGGAGGAGGCCGAGGCGCGGGTGGAGAAATTCCGCGCGAGCGCAGGGCTGATGGCGGGGCAGAACAATGTCACGCTCAACACCCAGCAGCTCTCGGAGCTGCAAAGCCAGCTCTCCATTGCCCGGGCGGCGCGCTCGGAGGCCGAGGCGCGGGCCAAGCTCATCCGCGCCATGCTCGATCGGGGCGACATCGAGGCATCGCCCGACGTGCTCAAGTCCGTGCTCATTCAGCGGTTGCTCGAGCAGAAGGTCCGGGTCGAGCGGCAGATCGCCGAGCTCTCCGCCACGCTCCTGCCGGCGCATCCGCGGCTGCGCCAGTTGCGCGCCGATCTGGCCGGGCTGCGCCGCCAACTGCGCGCCGAGGCCGCCAAGGTGGTTCGCAGCCTGGAGAACGAGGCCAAGATCGCCAAGGCCAGAGAGGCGTCCCTCGAGGCGAGCCTGAACAGGCTCAAGGGGCGCGCGACGGGGACGAGCGACGCGCTCGCGCGGCTCAGGGTTCTGGAGCGCGAGGCCAAGAGCAAGCGCGAGCTCTATGAGGCGTTTCTCGCCCGCCATGGCGAGGCGAGCGCGCGGCAAAACCGGTTCTCCGTGCCGAGCTATGCGAGCATCATCCAGAGGGCACGGCCGGCGAGCGAGCCGTCCTTCCCGAAACGGGGCGCGCTCTCGGTGCTCGCCATGGTGGGCACGCTGCTCGTGGGGCTTGCCTTTATCGTCACGCGCGAGCTCTTGCGCGGCGCCGCGCGACCTCAGGCGCCGGCAGGCGCGTGGCGCATGGCCGAGCCGGCCCCCCTCGCCATGCCCGAGACGCCGGCCTCGGGCAGCGGCGGCGATCGCGGCCCCAGGATGTCAGGTGACCCCGCGGGGCCAGAAGAGGCCCAATCAGGCCCGACCCTATCCGCCGGCGTGGCGCAGGCCGCGGGCGGGCGGGTGTTCTCCGACCCGGCGCTCCTGGCGCGCCACATGCGCGCCATCCGCCAGAGCGGGAAGCCCGGCATTGCGCTGATTGCAGGGGCGGGCGAGGAGAGCAGTGCGGGAGATGCACTGACGCTTGCCCGCAGAATGGCCGCCGATGGCGCGGCGGTGGTGCTGCTCGACGGGTCGGGCGGCCATGGCGGCCTCGCGCGCGGGCTCGGGCTTCTTGGCCGCGCCGGCCTGATGGAGCTGGTCGAGGGGACGGCCGATTTCGGGGATGTGATCGCGAGGGATGCCCAAAGCGGTGTCCAGATCATTCCCTTCGGAGGGCAGGGCACCGGATTCGGTGCTGGCGAAGGGGCGCTCTCGAGCCAGAGCGAGACCCGGCTTCGGCTCGTTTTCGAGGCGTTGCGCGAGGCCTATGACGAGGTCCTGATCCATGTCGCGTCGCCGGACGAGGCGGAGCGGCTGCTCACCGCGATCGGAAGCGAGGCGGACCGGCTCGTGATCGTCGCCGATGGTACGGCCGAGGGTGCCGCCCGCGGCGAGGCGCTCGCGCAGGCTCACCCGGACCTCACGGTGCTTCTCTATCGCCGGGCCGGACGGCAGGCTCCGTCCATGGCCGGGCGGCGAGCGC
>JALUTE010000472.1 GCA_027058255.1 Methyloligella sp.
GAGAAGCTGAGGACGTCCTTTGGCCGTCTTGCACTACTGGCGCTTTCATTGGTCGCGTTTCTCGCCTTCATTTTCTCACATTGGTACCAGCGTATTACAGTCAGTGAGACCACCCAGTGGGCACTGCTCTCGGCTGCAATCGCCGGGGGCTCCATTGTCGTATTCTGGAACCTTGCGCGGGCCTTCTCGAAAAAGAGCGACTTGGCGACTTTTTTCCTGCTTCTGCTGGCTTTTGTTGCCTCGGCGAAGGGCTATGGCGCCGTACAGACCTATTTTGCGAACCGGCTGGCGAGCCCGGATCTCAGCCATGTCGTGATTGAGGTCGCGAATCCCGAATATCTGACCGATGCGACTATTCCGCAGGTGAGCGCCCGCTTCGCCGAGCCTGCCCTCTCGGCGGGCTCGGGCTCCGGTAGATTCGTTGCGCCGGCACCGAGCGCCTCACCAATCCGATCGCGCCGTCCCCGAGCGAGGGTCGGGCTGCGCGGAGTTCGCTCTCGGTCTGGTGAGAGTTCGACCGGCACCCGCACACCGGCGTTTCCTTTCGTCTACGGCCGGGTGACGGCCGGTGTCGCCATTGGCCCCGCTCATCTCACGACACCAGATGGCAAACCGGCGAACAGCGCCGAGAAAATGTGCCCTGAGAAAGAGCGCCCGACGACGAGTGGGCTCATCGAGCTTCTAGCGGTCGATCTGTCTGAGCCCTTCATCGCTTATCTGCGCCATCTCGACGGGCCGACGCTCAACAAGCTCGTCAAGGCTCCGTTTACTCCTCTGGAGACCACCACCAAGGATGGCTTCAAGCGCCTCGTCTATGTAACACGCAAGTTCCTGCGCAAGCACCTCCGCCTCAGCGAGCACGCACCGTTGGCGAAGCACAAGATATTTTGCCTGCGCCTTTTCGGGGCCTATGCCCCGGTGGAGATCGCCGGCATTGTCGAGCATCTGCCCGACGACGGGCGCGACTCAGACTTCCAGATTCTCACAAGCATACAGCATGCCCGCCGGGCGATGAAAGACAGCGATTTCGATCGCGGGCGGATCCAGCAATATCGTGTCGCGGCGCTCTATCTCGATCCCGGCCGCATCCGCGCGTTCATGACTCATGTCGAGAGTCTGGCCAATACGGGCATTCGCGTGCGCCTGCAACGGGCCTGGCGCACGGTGCGCTTCGAGCTCGGGGACGCCTTTGCCAAGGTCCGCAAGCTATTGTCGCTGAGCGAGGGGTTCCGCTACGGCATGCTCGGCGCTGTCGGTGTCATCTTCCTGCTCGCAGGCGTGATGGCGGGAATCATGGCACGCAATTTTATCCTACAGAACGAGCGCTCGCTTTGTGTCATGCGCGCCTTCGGCATACGCACCCCCGCCATATTCTGGATGATGCTGATGCAGTTCGCTTTCGTTCTGCTGCCCGGCATCGGCGCGGTTCTGCTACTTACACACATGATTTGGCCGGCGGCCGCCGAGGGCATCGCACAGCTTCTGGAGATGCCGGCGGAGGCGCTGACCTTCACATGGGCTGAGAGTGGCATCATCCTCGCGCTCTTTCTTGCCATCCTTTTTGCCGGCTCACTGGCGAGCATGGCCTATTGGTGGTGGAACAGCCGCTGGATCGCCGAGCGGCTGAAGGAGATCGGGTGAGGCACGAGGGGAGAGGCACTATGTGGCGCAGGCGTGGCCTGTTTGCAGTCCTTCTGTCGGCGGGTCCACTCCTTGTGGGGACTGCCGGCATGCCTTCCGCCCTGGCGCAAATGGCGGAGCCCGATGGTCTACAGCGCCCTCAGGAGGCGCCGCCCGGCTCCATCCCCAGGCGCGGGCCCCTGGACTCTACACCATCCTCTGGGCCTCGTATCGACCAGGACCAGTCGGGCGGCGGCGCCAGTGCGCAGCCCCCCGCCCAAAGCGCGCGGGACCTTGCCGCCGAACCAACGCCCGACATCCGAGGAACTGGTACTCGGCGGCATGGCGGCTCTCGCGATAGCGTTGTTGGCAGCGACAGCCTTTTGAGCCAGCAGCTCGGCGTCGACGGACCTCCACCATCTCCGCCGGGCCCGGACGAGATGCTCGATCGTTGTGCCAGACAACTGGAGGCGGCCGCAGAGCGTGTAGAGACCTTGCGTGACAGGCTCTCTCGCTGGCAGCAGGAGGTGACAGAACATGGCCGCAAACGCACCGAGATTGCCGGCCGCTGGCGTGGCATGGTGGAGGGGCTGGTCACGCGCTGGGTTAACGAGCATGGCCCCCGCCGCGCCGACCTAAAGCGTTGCGAGCGTTTTGCTCGCCCACGTCTCGAGGTGCGGGGTGAGCGCCTCGTCCTGCGCCTTTCCGGCGTGGTCGTCGACCCGGACGCAGTGGCGAGCAGGCTCGGAGG
>JALUTE010000473.1 GCA_027058255.1 Methyloligella sp.
GGCGGCGAGGCGCTGCACCCACACCGGCCGATCCGGGGCGAAAGCCCCGGCCTCATTGAAGCGAGTCAAGGACCGGCGGCGGTGCTTCCTCTGAGGGAGGCCGATCCGGGGCGAAAGCCCCGGCCTCATTGAAGCCTGTGATCTATGTGGTGCAGGACCTGGTGCGATGGCGGCCGATCCGGGGCGAAAGCCCCGGCCTCATTGAAGCGGCCCCTAGCACCGGCTGGGTCCCACACACGAACCGCGGGCCGATCCGGGGCGAAAGCCCCGGCCTCATTGAAGCCCTTCCTGCTCGGCGAACTGCTCGGCCACCTCCTCGGCGGCCGATCCGGGGCGAAAGCCCCGGCCTCATTGAAGCTCCAGCACCTCATCGGACCATGGCGGCGGCGCTTTGGCCGATCCGGGGCGAAAGCCCCGGCCTCATTGAAGCCAGCAAGCGCTGGGCTCGCCCATGCCGGGGCCAAGCGGCGCGCCATGGTCTTGGCCGCGATCCGCACCGCCTTTGCCCGGAACCTCACGGCGGCCTTGCCGGTTGACCGCGACAGCGACGATGGCGGCGACCGAAACGGTATGCCCGCCCCGGCGCACCTTCAGGTAAGTGGCATCGAGCCAGAGATAGGGCCACTCACCTTCGCGGGCGCAGGCTCTGGCTCTTGGAGACGCCGGTCATCCCCATGGCCTTCACCAGCTCGTCGACCGAGCCGGTCCAGCGCCCTTGGATGCAGGCCTCCTGGATGACGGCTGTGATGGTCTTTTCCGATGCTCAGCGGAGCTCCAGGAACTCGGGGAAGTCGGGGCCCTTCTGCAGCTTCGGGACCCTGAGAGCAATACTGCCCGCGCGAGTCCTGCCAGGTGCGGCCGCGACAACCGACGCCGCTGAGCCCTTCAATCTCCGGCGCCATCAGCCTCTCGGCTTTGAGCCCGGGCATCTCGCGGAGCAGACCCGCATCCGAGCCCTTCTCAATCAGCTCTCGGATCGCGCCATTCTGTCGATGATCATGGGGCGCGTCTCCTTCGGCCAGGTTGCTTTTGGGCAAACCCAACCTGACCCGAGTCGCACCCATGACCGCCAGTGCTCGTGGCCCGGGGCTGTGGACCGCCTGCGCTGGATGAGGGCTCCACCGGCCCACAGCCCCTCGCTTCGTACACCACATGACGGGACGCGAGCCCCGGACGGCGCGCGCTTCGACGCGTGCTTCTCGGCCGGCCCCTCAGACGGAATAGATGTTGAGATATTTGAGGCAGATCACGCGCAGGCAGGAGGCGAGATTCTTGTCATTGGCGACGATGCAATGGTCGTGGATGCGCTGGATCATCTCGGGAAGCGAGAGGCGCTGCTCCTCGGCCATGGCCTCGAGCACGGACCAGAAAGCGCGCTCGAGGCGGATGGTGGTGGAATGGCCGTGAATGCGAAAGCCGCGCTTTTCGGGGATGAACTCGGAGATCTGATCCGTCGTGCAGGCACGGAACATGTGGCTCAGAACGTCGCTGTCCTCGAGATAGATCGCCATGGGCTCGCCCTGTCATCCGAGTCGTCCGCGCGCAAGAGGCGCGCCTGCGCCGGGACGCGCTTTCGCGTCCTGCCGGGCCTTGCGGCCTGCCCTCGCGCATGCCGGGCCGGCTTTTGCGGCTGTTGGCAATAAGTACCACCACGGGCCGCCAGCGAGACCTATGATATCACAAACGAAACGGTCGGTGTGGGGCCGCCACGTGAAAACACTCTGCCGGAGGCCGCCGAAGGGCGGCGAAGGTTGGACAGGGCCGAGGGCATGGAATTCTTCAAGAAAACGCTGGACCCCGTCATCGCGCTCGCCGCGATCGCGGTGCTCGACATCTTTCTCTTCCTCATCGTCGGCGCCTGGACCGTGGGCGGCGGCGAGACCATGATGACCGGGCTCATGGCCAAGGCGGTTCTCGGCGACGAGATCGAGCGCATTCCCTTCTGGTCCCTCGTCTTCCCGCCGAGCTTCGGCTACTGGAAGATCTATATCAGCCTCGGCATGCTGTTCGGCGCCTTCCTCGGCGCGGTGCTGAGCCGCGAGTTCTACATCCGCATTCCGCGCCGGCTGTCCGAATGGGTCCTCATCACCATTGGCGGGCTGCTCATGGGGGTGGGCATCAGGCTCGCCTTCGTCTGCAATGTCTCGACCTTTTTCGGCCTGACGCCCGAGCTCAATCTCGGCGGCTATCTCGCCATCAGCGGCATCATCGCCGGGGCCTGGGTCGGATCGCTCATCTACAAGAGAATCCTGGAAGGCTAGGGAGGCGCACTCATGTCCGTGGTCGGAGAAAGCCTGGTGGCGTTCGTGTTCGGCTCCGTGGTGGGCCTTCTGGTTCAGCGCTCGCGCTTCTGCAACACGGCGGCGCTGCGGGACGCCATCCTGTTCAAGAGCTACCGCAACACCAAGGCGCTCCTGGTGGCGATGATGATCCTCACGATCGGATTCACCGGCTTCATATCCATCGGCGAGGGCAATCCGATGCATTTCGATGTCGGCCTCAATCAGTTGATCGGCCTCTTTCTTTTCGGCATCGGCATGGTGCTCGCGGGGGCGTGCACGGTCTCCACATGGGTCAAATCCGGCGAGGGGAATGTCGGCGCCATGTGGGCGCTCCTGTTCACCTTCATCGGCATGTTCCTCTTCTCGCTGGTGTGGTCGGTGAACTACTGGCCGCCGGCGCCCGCGAGCATGACGGGCAAGGCCAATCTCGAGGCCCTGCAATTCGGCTTCGCCAATGCCGCGACGCTGCAGGAGACCTTCGGCATTCCGGCGGTCGTGTTCGGCATCGTGCAGGCGCTGGTGCTGTTCGCCATCTACCGCGCCATCCTGCGCCGGGAGAAGGCAGCGCTCACGGCGGGCGGCGCGGCGGCCGAGACGCTGGTGGCGGCGGACGGGCAGTCCGCCAGCATGGGGGCGCGCGAGGCGGCGGCCGAATAGAGACCCGCGGCCGTGGCTGCGGCGGGAGGCCGCGGGAGACGGCGAAAGAGCCGGAAAAGGGACCAGGAGGACGAGCGATGGGACTGTTCGGATCACGCAAGACAACGCCGGGCGAGGCTTCGGAGCCGGTGGGCGAGGTCACGCTCACCGACGGGTCGGTGCACCAGATCGCGGCGCTGGTGGACTGCATCGGCGATTCCTGCCCGCGCCCGCAGCTCATGACCAAGAAGGCGCTGGCGAGCGCGGCGCCGGGGGATGTGATCGAGGTGCTGGTGGACAATCCCTCCTCCATGGAGGCGATCCCGCCCATGCTCTCGGGGCTCGGGGCAACCCATCTGGAGACCCAGAAGGGAGACCGGCGCTGGGAGATCTTCATTCGCAAGGATTGAGGGGCACGGCGCGCCGGGGGCGGCCGCGCGACGGTGCGACGGCAGGATTGGCAGGCGGAACCGGTCGGAGGACGGCATGTTCAGTGAGCTCTTGACCAAGGCCTATGTGGCGGTGGTGGCGCTGCTCTCTCTCGCGGGGCTCGTCTATGTCTACGCCTTTCCGCCCGCCTCGATGCGCGTGACGCGGGACGGCGTGCCGCATTTCACCTCGCCCGTGCTCCATCCCGAGACGGGAAAGCCGATCGATCTCGGCGTGCTGATCCGGCATTACCGGGGGGATTGAGCCTTTGGGCGCGCACGCAAAGGACAGGGAGGCTCGGGCATGGACCTCGCGACGCTGTTGCAACTCATACTGTTCGCCGTGGCGATGGGCGTTCTCTATCTGAGCTTCGTCAAGGACTCCCTCTAGGGCAGAGGAGGCGATCATGGACAGGGCCAGTGCGATTTTCTGTGTGACGGTGCTTGCAGGGGCGCTGCTCATCGCCGCGCTCGCCTTTCCCTATGCGGCCGTCTCGCGGGAGGAGGTGGCGCGCGCCAAGACGCCGCGGCCGGCCGAGGAGATGGGGGAGATCGACCTCGGCGCCTTCGGGCGCGTCGGGGTGCTGGATCTCATGACCTACTACATGGAGAACCCGCCCGCCGAGACAGGTGGCGGCGAGGCGGAGAAGGCGGTGCGCTTCCAGGGGTGCTGATGGCCCGCCCGAGGATGGGCCCCGAGGAAGGGCGAAGTGCGGCACGCGCTGCTTCCTTCCGGCGAGAGCGGCGAGAAAAGGCAAGGTGATGGGCAGAGCCAGGGCCATTCAACGTTCGGGAAGCGTGCTCGCCATGGCGCTGGCACTCGCGCCCGTGGCCGCTGGCGCCGCGCCGGCGATCCGCTATGTCTCGGCCGTGCCCGAGGGTATCGACGTGATCGTGGATGCGCGGGCGGCCAAGGCGTGCGAGGCCGCGAGCCTGCCCGGTGCGCGCTGCCTGCCGGTGCGGGACTTGCTGGGGCCGCACAACCGGCTCGCCAATCCGAGCGGGCTTCTTTGGGCGCTCGGCACGGCGGGGCTCACGGGGCGCGAGCGGGTGCTGGTCGCCGGTGCGCCCTCGCTGGACCGCGATTTCCTCGCCGGCCTTCTCTTCATCGCCGGGCAGAGGCAGGTGCTGGTTCTGCGCCCCGCGATCGCCCGGCTGGGCAGGCAGGGCACGCCCTTGCAGCCCGGCACGGCGCGCGCCATGACGCGCGAGGCGGTCTGGCAGGCGCCGATGCGCGCGGATCGCATCGTGCTGGGCTCGGAGATTGCGGCCGCCCTGCGCAAGGGCAAGGCGCTGGCGCTCGTCGATGGCCGGCCGGAGGCTGCCTATTGGGGCAAGCGCGTTCGGGCCCAGCGCGGCGGACATCTGCCGGGGGCACAGAACCTGCCGCTTGCGGCGTGGAAGACGGGGCCGGGCGCCGTGGCGCCGATGGCGGTGGCCGAAGGCGTGCGCCCCATCGTCTATGGCCACGATGCCAGGGACGGGCTTGCGCTTCTCGCCCGTGCCGTGGCGCTCGGCGTGCCGGCGCGGGTCTATCTCGAGGGCTGGTCGGCCTGGGCCGCCCATGGCGCATATCCCGCCGATGCCGTGACCTATCCCGACATGTGGGCGCGCTCGCCCGCTCTTTCGGCCGGCGTCGGGCCGCCCTCCACGGGGGCGGGGCCGCGCAGCCTGTGGCCACTTTTCGCGGCCATGGCCGTCGGGGCCGTGCTGGCCGGGGGCGGGTTCTTTGCCGGGCTCAGACTGGGTGGCGGCGGTTGGACGGGCCGCAGGTCTCGGGCGGGGGAAGAAGGAGTGCAGGGCTGATGGATGTGCTCGTGATCGTGTCGAACGCCGCTTCAGGGCCGATCTTGCGGCCGCTGGCAGAGGCGTTCGGGCGCGCCAATGTGGCCTGGGCCGCCTTCTTCACGGGCGAGGGCGTGCGTCTCCTCGAGGACGAGGCGCTGGTCCCGGCGCTGGCGAGCGCCCGCGAGGCGGTGGTCTGCGGGGAGTCCTGGGGCGAGATCATGGAGGGGCGAACCTGCCCCATCACGCTCGGCAGCCAGACGAACAGCTCGGCGCTCGTCGGGGCGGCGCGCCGGATCGTCGGCCTTTGATGCGCGCCTCGCGGCGGAAGGGCGGCGGAAGGAGAGAGGCATGGGAGCGCCGGAGACCAAGGGCGAGAGGAGCGAAGGAGCGTCGCAGAGCACGACGAAAAGCCTGCTCGTGCTCGCCCGATCGGATCATGCCGAGGCCATGCGGGTCGCGGCGGGCATGACGATCTTCGGGCACGCGGTGCGGCTGGTGTTCATGACGCGCCCCATTGGTGAGGAGGATCTGCAGGGTGCGCATGCCGAGCTTCTGGAGCTCTCCGGGATCACGCCGGAGACGACGGTGCGGGAGATGGCCGGCACGCTCGACTGGCTGAGCCCGCGGGATCTCGCCGAGGCGATCAGCGTTTGCGACATGGTGGTGACGGTATGAGCCAGGACAGGGATGCGGGCCGGGATGGGGATCCGGGGCGGCCGCGGATTTTCGTGCTCGATGCGGGGCTTTTCCCCGACGGCGAGACGGTGGAGGCGGCGCTAAGCGCCCTGCACGGCCCCTGCGAAATCGACCGGGTCGAGGTGCGGCCCGCACATGCGGACCGGGACAAGTGGGATTGTGTGGTTCGCCACATTCTGGCGGCGGAAAAGATCGTCGTTCTTTGATTTGGTGTGGCTTCGTCTGGGAGGAAAAGGAGAGTTGCAATGACGATGATGAGACCTGTGAAGGCAAAGGCCCTGCTCGCGCTGCTTGCGACGGGCATGCTCATGGCGTTCGTGCTTGCCGTGCCGGCCAGCGCCCAGCCTCTGGTGAACGTCGACTGGGTGAAGGCGCATATCGGCAAGCCGGGTGTCGTGTTCCTGGATGTGCGCGGCAAGCTCGCCGGCAAGTCCAAGGCCGACTATCTGCGCGGCCATATCCCCGGCGCCGTCTATACCAACTATCTCAAGGATGGCTGGCGGGTGAAGGACAAGAACGGTATCGCCGGCATGTTGCCGCCGGTTGCCAAGCTCGAGAAGCTGATCGGCTCGCTCGGCATCGACAACGACACCCATGTGGTCATCGTGCCCCAGGGCGCGAAGGCGCTCGACATGGGCACCGCGACGCGCATCTACTGGACGTTCAAGGTGCTCGGCCACGACAAGGTGTCGATCCTCGACGGCGGCATGGTCGCCTACACCAAGGCCAAGGACAAGAAGACCAAGAAGCCGCTCAACCCGCTGGAGCGCGGTGACGTGAAGCCGGTGGCCAAGACCTTCAAGGGCAAGCTGCGCAAGGAGATGCTGGTGACTAAGGCGGACATGGTCAAGGCGCTCGAGGCCAAACTGCCGCTGGTCGATAACCGCCCGCACAACCAGTTCCTCGGCATCAACCGCCACAAGCTCGCCAAGCGCGCAGGCACGATCCCGGGCGCGGCGAATCTGCCGGAGAACTGGCTGACCCAGAATGGCGGCGGCATGTTCCGCCCCAAGAGCCAGCTCGCCAAGCTCTACGCGGCTGCCGGCGTGCCCATGAACGGAGACCAGATCAATTTCTGCAATACCGGACATTGGGCCAGCCTCGGCTGGTTCGTCAGCCACGAGCTGCTCGGGAACAAGAACGCCAAGATGTATGATGGCTCGATGCTGGAATGGACCGCGGACAAGAGCCTGCCGGTCGATCAGAAGGTGAAACTCAACTGAGCGTTGCAGGACGTGGCGGGCCTCCGCACGAGATCGAAGGGGGGCGCGCCGCGCTTGCCGCGGCGAACAGGGTGCGGCACCGCTTGCGACCTGTCGTTTCAAGCCTGATGAGGGTTTTCTCCACCCTGCTGCTTGCCGGTGCGGTCCTCTGGGTCGCGCCGGCAACGTCTTTGGCGGCGGGCGAGCATGGACGCCGCGTTGCGGCCGAGCTCCTGGTTGTTGCCGGCGATGTGGCCCGCCTGTCTCGCAAGGGCCTGTCCAGGCCCGAGCGCAAGGGGCTTCGCGAGCGGATCGCGGGCGCGCTCTCGGGCCTCGAGCTCATGCTGCGCCTTGCGGACGAGGAGAGGGGCCGCCCGCCAGACGCCGCGGGGCACCGCCGATCCGTGGCGGAGCTGCGCGCTGCATTCGGGCAGAACGACCTCACGGGTCTCGCCGCCGCCCTCGAGACGCTGATCGCGCGCTACCCGCTGGACATTCCGGCCATTCTCCCGGCGATCGAGACGGCCGAGCGTCTCGCGCGCGGCAAGGGGCTGCATGAGAGGCTCTGCGCAGCCTGCCACGATGCGCCCCGGGACGAGGCCGTTGAGCGGCCGGCGCGCTCGCTCTTCGCCGAGGCCCGCGCGCGAGACGCTCGGC
>JALUTE010000474.1 GCA_027058255.1 Methyloligella sp.
ATGTCACGCACCTTCGATCCGTCTCTCGGGCGATTGGCCGTCTGCGCGCCCCGCCTGCCCGTCTCCGGGCCCCCGCCGGGCCGCCCGGCAGCGCCGCCCCATCCAACGCACGCCCGCCCCCGCCTCTGGCGGGGCGCGGCGCCTCATGTGTTTCTCAAAGTCCCGTCGTCACGTCGATCGCATGCCCCTCCTCGAGGGTCACGATCGCCTTCTTCATGTCCTTCTGCCGGCCCCGCACATTGCGGAAGACCTTGGCCTTGCCCTTGCGGTTGAGCGTGTTCACGGCCTTCACCTTGACCTTGAACAGAAGCTCGACCGCGGCCTTGATCTCGGGCTTGGTCGCCGTGCGCGCCACCTTGAAGACCACCTGATTGTGCTCGGAAGCCGTGGTCGACTTCTCGGTGATCACCGGCGCCAGAATCACGTCATAGGCTTCGACTTCGGTCATCGCTTCGCCTCCCCGGCCGCATCGGCGAACCGCGCCTCGATGGCCGCGAGCGCCGCCTTGGTCAGAACCAGCTTCTCCCGGCGCAGAATGTCGTACACATTGATCCCCTGCACCGGCAGCACATCCACATTCGGAATGTTGCGCGCCGCGAGGGCGAGATTGCGCCCGACCTCGGCCCCGTCAACGATCAGGGCATTGCCAAGGCCGAGGCTCGCCAGGCGCTCGCGCAGCAGCGCGGTCTTGGGCTCGGCCATGTCGGTGCCCTCCAGGACGACGAGCTCCTCGGCCCGCGCCTTGGCCGAAAGGGCATGCCTCAGGGCCAGGGCCCGCACCTTCTTGGGCAGGCCGATCGCGTGGTCGCGCGGGCGCGGCCCGAAGGCCTTGCCGCCGCCGCGGAAGAGATTGACCTTGCGGCTGCCATGGCGCGCCCGGCCCGTGCCCTTCTGGCGGTAGATCTTGGCGCCCGATCCGGTGATCTCGGAGCGGTCCTTGACATGCACAGTGCCCGCCCGGCGCTTGGCGAGCTGGTAGCGCACCATGCGGTGCAGGATGTCCGCACGCGGCTCAAGCCCGAAAATGTGCGCCGGCAGGTCCACCTTGCCCGCCTTCTTCGCCTCGAGGGTGAGAATGTCGGCCTGCATCACTCCTGGCCCTCCCGCTCAGCTTCGCCGCCCGCCGCGCCGGCGTCGGCCGCCGCACCACCCGGCGCGCGGAAGGCACCGGGAAGAGGCGCCCCCTCGGGCAGGGGCCGCTTGACCGCGTCGCGCACCAGCACCCAGCCGCCCTTGGCGCCGGGCACCGCACCCTTGACCATCACGAGGCCGCGCTCGACATCGGTCTTCACCACCTCGAGGTTCTGGGTCGTCGTCTGCCGGGCGCCCATATGGCCAGCCATCTTCTTGCCCTTGAACACCTTTCCCGGGTCCTGGCACTGGCCGGTCGAGCCGTGCGAGCGGTGCGAGATGGAAACGCCGTGCGAGGCGCGCAGGCCGCCGAAACCGTGCCGCTTCATGGCGCCCGCAAAGCCCTTGCCGATGCTGGTGGCCGTCACGTCCACCCTCTGGCCGACGACGAAATGGTCCGCCGTGATCTCGGCGCCCACCTCGATCAGGTTCTCCGGGCTCACCCGGAACTCCGCCAGCTTGCGCTTGGGCGGCACCTTGGCGACGGCGAAATGGCCACGCTCGGCCCGGCTCACCCGCTTGACCTTGGCGAGCCCCGCGCCGAGCTGCAGCGCGCAGTAGCCATTGGCCTCCTGCGTGCGCTGCGCGACCACCTGGCAGCCGTCCAGCTTCAACACCGTGACGGGAATGTGCTCCCCCTCCTCGGTGAAGATGCGGGTCATGCCCACCTTCTGCGCAATCACTCCTGAGCGCATGGCTCTCTTCCTCACATGTCCCCGGCCGCTCGCGCCTGCGCGTGCGACCTCAGAGCTTGATCTCCACATCGACGCCGGCCGCGAGATCCAGCTTCATCAGCGCGTCCACCGTCTGCGGCGTCGGGTCCACGATGTCGAGGAGGCGCTTGTGGGTGCGCATCTCGAACTGCTCCCGGCTCTTCTTGTCGATATGCGGGGAGCGGTTGACCGTGAACTTCTCGATCCGGGTCGGCAGCGGAATGGGCCCGCGCACCGCCGCGCCCGTCCGTTTCGCCGTGTTGACGATCTCGCGGGTCGAAGCATCGAGAATCCGATGATCGAAAGCCTTGAGCCGGATGCGTATGTTCTGGCTCTGCATGTCTCGTTACTCCTGATAAGCCCTGCACGCCGCCGTCGCCGGTCCGCCGCCAAAGGCCGAGAGCGCCCCGAACCCGGAGCGCCCTCGATATCTTGTCCCTACTCGATGATGCTTGCGACGACGCCGGCGCCGACGGTGCGCCCGCCCTCGCGGATGGCAAAGCGCAGGCCGTCCTCCATGGCG
>JALUTE010000475.1 GCA_027058255.1 Methyloligella sp.
CTCGTCCGTCAAGACCACCCGGGCGTCGAACTCGCGCCGGTCGGCGAGCACCACGCGGATCTCGGCCGCGCCGCGGCCCTTGATGACATGATAATTGGTGACGATGACGCCCTCGGGGCTGACGATGACCCCGGAGCCGAGGGAGTTCTGCACCCGCTCGCGCGGCACGCCGAGCTCGCCACCGAAAAAGCGGCGGAAGAACGGATCGTCGATGAAGGGGGAGACGAACTCCCGCACCCGATGGGTCACATAGACATTGACCACCGCCGGTGCGGCGCGCTTGACGACGGGCGCGAAAGAGAAATTGATGGCGCTGCGGCTCTGGGGCACCACGCGCCCGCTCGGCTCGGGGCGGGCGCTCGCCTCGCGGGCACCGAATGTTCCGGAGATGGCGGTGATGCCCGTGGCGGCGGCGAGCGTGACGGCAAGGGCCAGCGCGATGCCCGCAACAGAATACCCAGTCCTGCCAATCGCTCTCTTGCGCATGCCCAACCTCCCGGCGGCTACCCCGACGAGCGACCGGCCCGCGCATTGCGGCGCCATGGCGCCTGTCACCGTGGCCCCGTGCCGTGCGCACTGCCAGCCATCGGGCGACATGGGGCCGCCCGGCATGGGGCCACCGGATCAGGCCTCGGCCGCCTCTGCCGCTGCGGCCACCTCCGCCTCGTGGCGCTCGCGATCCTTGCGCCCGCGCGCGCTCTCGTCGCGGTCCACCAGCTCGATCACGGCCATGGGCGCACTGTCGCCATAGCGAAAGCCCGCCTTGAGAACGCGCGTATAGCCACCCGGCCGCTCCTTGTAGCGGGGCCCGAGCGTGTCGAAGAGCTTGCGCAGAACCGCCTCATTGCGCAGCCGCGCGGCCGCCAGGCGGCGGGCATGCAGGTCGCCGCGCTTGGCCAGCGTGATCAGCCGGTCCGCCACACGCCTGAGCTCCTTGGCCTTGGGCAGGGTGGTGACGATCTGCTCGTGCTCGAAAAGCGATGCGGCCATATTGGCGAACATGGCGCGCCTGTGGCTCGCCGTGCGATTGAGCTTGCGAAAGGCTTTGCGGTGACGCATGGGCCCTCACTCCCTTGATCCTCGTCCTCGATCCTCTTGGTCCTCGTCGGCTTGCGGTCCGACAGGCGTCGCGTAGCCGCCGCTCGTTCGTGAATTCGCCAACCACCCGCCGGAATCCGGTCTCCGCCACCAGCAGGGGCACTCGGTCCGCCGCCCGCGACCGATCGGTTGCACCGCTCGTTCGAGCAATCCGCCGAGGCAGGCGACCGCCTACCTCCGGTTTCCGGCTTCCGGCTTCCGGTTTCCGGCTTCCGGCTTCTGACTTCCGGTTTCCGTTCAGTAATGATCCTCGTAGCGCTTGGCCAGCTCCTCGATGTTCTCCGGCGGCCAGTTGGGCACCTCCATGCCCAGATGCAGCCCCATGCCGGCCAGAACCTCCTTGATCTCGTTCAGGGATTTGCGGCCGAAATTCGGGGTGCGCAGCATCTCCGCCTCGGTCTTCTGGATGAGGTCGCCGATATAGACGATGTTGTCGTTCTTCAGGCAGTTGGCCGAGCGCACGGAGAGCTCCAGCTCGTCCACCTTCTTGAGCAGGGCGGCGTTGAACTCGAGCTCCGGCTGCTGCTCCTCCACGACGACCTTGTCCGGCTCCTCGAAATTGATGAAGATCTGGAGCTGGTCCTGCAGGATGCGGGCGGCCAGCGCCACCGCATCGTCCGCCTTCACCGAGCCATCGGTCTCGATGGTCATGGTCAGCTTGTCATAGTCGAGAATCTGCCCTTCACGGGTATTCTCGACCTTGTAGGAGACCTTCCTGACCGGGCTGTAGAGGCTGTCGACCGGAATGAGGCCGATGGGCGCATCGTCCGGCCGGTTGCGGTCCGATGGCACATAGCCCTTGCCGGTGTTCACGGTGAACTCCATGCGGATCGAGGCGCCCTCGTCGAGAGTGCAGATCACATGATCGGGATTGAGGATCTCGATCTCGGAGCTGCACTCGATATCGCCGGCGGTGGCGACCCCCGGCCCCTCCTTGGCGAGCACCATGCGCTTGACGCCCTCGGAATGCACCTTGAGGGCGATCTCCTTGATGTTCAGCACGATATTGGTCACGTCCTCGCGCACCCCAGAGATGGACGAGAACTCGTGCAGAACGCCGTCGATATGCACGGTCGTGATCGCCGCCCCCTGGAGGGAGGAGAGGAGCACGCGCCTCAGCGCATTGCCGAGCGTCATGCCGAAACCGCGCTCCAGCGGCTCGGCGACGATGGTGGCGGTGCGCACCGGGTCGCGCCCCGGGGTGATCTCGAGCTTGGTCGGCTTGATCAGATCCTGCCAGTTCTTCTGTAGCACTTGGCTCAA
>JALUTE010000476.1 GCA_027058255.1 Methyloligella sp.
ACTACGGCACGGCGCGCTGCGATTTCCCCGGCGGGGATGCGCGCACGCTCTATCACTCCATCCAGCGCATTCTCGCCCTTCCCGACGAGACGCGCCTCTTTCTCTGCCACGACTACCTCCCCAGGGAGGGGCGCTCGGAGCATGCCTTCGAGACGACGGTCGCGGAGCAGAAGCGCAATGTGATGGTGGCGGGGCTCGACGAGGAGGCGTTCGTGGCCCTGCGCGAGGGGCGCGACAAGACCCTCTCCGCGCCCGCGCTTCTCTACCCCTCCCTGCAGGTCAACATTCGCGCCGGCCGCATGCCTCCGGCGGAGGACAATGGCGTCACCTATCTAAAGACGCCCGTTCGCGACGCCGCGGGCTGATCCGCCCGGGGCGCGGGACGGCGGCCGATCGGAAAAGGCGGGGCCTTGCGGGGCGCCGCCTTTTCTCATGACTCATGCGTGCCTTGCCGGATCGGCGGGATGGACAGCCACGTGGCTCAGCGATGCTCCTCCTCATGCGCCTCGATCAGCGCGGCGTTGAGGGCCCTGAGCGCCTCCACCTGATCGGCCCAGGCGATGATCTCTCGCGGTGCCTCGCCGCGCACCACGGCGATGCGCGAGCGGCCTGACCGTGCAAAGGCCCGGAGCGCCGCCTCCACCGTGTCGTCCTCCAGAAGCCAGGGGCGCTCCTCCCCCTCGCCCTCGCCGAGCGGCTCCGGACGCTCTCCCTCCTCGAGGGACGTGGCAAAATCCGCGACCCGGAGCCGGCGCATGATCTGCGCCTGCGGCCCGTGCTGGAGAACGAGGCCGCGCGTCTCCAACTGCCAGTGGAAGAAGCTGCGGCCGTGGATCGCCTGGCTCAGCCCGGTGGCGATCGAGACGACCAGCAGGAGCGCGATGGTGACGTGATAGTCGCCCGAGAGCTCGAAGGCGATGAGGGTGGTGGAGATGGGAGCGCCGAGCACGGCCGCCGCAACCCCGCCCATGCCGAGCGTGGCATAGAGCCCGGCACCGGAGGTGGTCGCGGGAAAGAGATGCGCCACGGCGATGCCGAAGGCGCCGCCGGCCATGGCGCCGAGATAGAGGGAGGGGGAGAAGACGCCGCCGCCGAAGCGGCTCGCCAGCGTGATGGCCGTCGCCGCCATCTTGGCGAGGAGCAGGGCGAGCAGAACGGAGATCGGGAACTGCGCCTTGAGCGCAAGATCGGTCGAATCGTAGCCGACGCCCAGCACCTGCGGCCAGAACACGGCGATCGCGCCGACCATCAACCCGCCGATGACGGGGCGCGTCCAGAACGGCAGGTCCACGCTCCAGGCGAGGCGCTCGGTGCTCATCAGCGCGAACTGGAAGAGGATCGCCACGAGCGCCGAGACGAGGCCGAGGAGCGCAAAGGCGGGAAACTCCCACAGCGACGTGATGGTCTGCGGCTCCAGAATGAAGGCCGGGAAATCCCCGAAATGGTGGCGCATGATGACGGTGCCGGCCACCGAGGAGATCACGATCGGCACGAAGGCCCGCAGCGCATAATGGCCGAGAATGACCTCGTGAGCGAAGAGCACGCCCGCGAGCGGGGCGTTGAAGGAGGCGGAGACGGCCGCGGCGACACCGGCGGCGAGCAGGGTGCGCCGGGCATGGGCTGGCAGATCGAAGGTGTTCTCCAGCATCGAGGCAATGGCGGCACCGAGATGCACCACCGGCCCCTCGCGCCCGGCGCTCGCTCCCATGCCGAGCGAGAAGGCCGAGACGACCGCGCTCCACAGCCCGTCCCGCGGGGCGATCCGGCAATCATGGATCGCGCGCGCCTCGATGACATCGGCAACCGCGTGGGGGCGACGGTCCGGCATGAGCCGGGGCAGGGCCAGGCCGATGACGAGGCCGCAGGCCGCGGGCGCGAGCAGGATCACCCACCAGGGCTGGCCCGTGGCGGCCTCGAAGACCCGCTCGCTCATGGTCCCGAGCCAGGGCAACTGGAAGAGTCCGATCGCGAGTCGGAAGAGAATGGCCGCATAGGCCACGCAGATGCCGACCACGAGCGCGACCACCCAGACCAGGGGCTGGCGCTCCTCGCTCCAGCGGTGGAGATTGGGGCGGATGTGGTCGCGCAACACGGCCGCCATCGCCGCCGCGATCCGGCCCCAGTGACCGCTCTGCCGGCGTGAGTCCGCCGCGGGGGATGGCTTTCCCTCCAACGCTCTCCTCCTTGCCATCACCTTATCGTCATCGCGTCTCGCGCGCGCATGCCGTCGCGCACATGTTCGTTAACGCAAAATGGGTATCCCATGATGGCCCGGCCTGTGCCATAAAGATTTGCCATAGTCACGCAGCGGCGTCCTGCCTGCCGGGCGGGGCAGAGGCGCACGCATCCGAGGCCCCGACTTCGCGTGGGCGAGGATGTCGCTTCGCCCGCCGCTTCATCGGGGCGGGTCCTCCCGAAAAGCGCCGGGTGTTCGGGTCAGCACGGGGTGTGCCGAGGTGAATGGATTTCTCCTATTTGTCGCAGGCTTGATCGCCCTCGTTCTGGGCGTGCTCTTCGCTGCGCCGCTCGTGATCGACTGGAACGATTATCGCGATGTTTTCGCGGTCCAGGCCTCCAAGCTCGTCGGGCGCGAGGTGCGGGTCGGGGGCGATGTCAATCTTCGCCTGCTGCCGGCCCCTTACGTGCGCTTCGAGAATGTCCGCATCGCCGACGAGAATGGCCGTTTCGCCAAGCCGTTCCTGCGCATGGACCGCTTCACCATGTGGCTGTCCATCCCGCCCCTCCTGCAAGGCCGCATCGAGGCACGCGAGATCGAGCTCACGCGCCCGCGCCTGCGCCTTGCCATCGACGAGACCGGCAAGGGCAATTGGCAGGGACTCGGCGGGGGCGAGATGGCGCTGCCTTTCGTGCCCAAGGAGGTGGCCCTCAAGGCTGTGGACATTGCCAATGGGCGAATCACGCTGGAATCGGCCCTGGGCGACGAGCTTCTGCGCCTCGAGTCCATCACCGGCACGCTTTCGGCACCGGCGCTTCAGGGACCCTTCAAGTTCCGCGGCACCTTCGCCTCCGGCGGTAAGACTCGCCATGTCCGCTTTTCCACCGGTCACACCCAGCCCGGGGGTGGCACATTGGTCAAGGGGCTGGTGCGCGCCGAGGGTGCCGGCAACCGCTATGCCTTCGATGGCCGGCTTTTCGATCTCTTCGGCCAGCCGCGCCTGGAGGGGACATTGTCTGCCACGCTTCCGCTTGCTGCGCTCACGGGAAAGGCCGGCGGTCCGGCAGGGGCGGAAGGCGACGGCCTGGAGGTGAAGGCCCGCATGAAAGTGGATGTTGCGGGGCTGCGCCTCGATGACATCGCCTTTTCCTTCCAGCGCGACGGCCGGCCGCAGTCCATATCCGGCATGGCGGTGGCGCAGTGGGTCGAGGGCACGAAGATCCGCGCCAATCTGCATGCCCGCTGGCTCGACCTCGATCAGCTCCTGGGCCTCGAGAAGGGCGTGGCGCCCATGCGCGCGCTGGCCGGTCTTGCTGGGCGCTTCGCCAGCCTCTTTCCCGAGCGCGCCCATGGCGCGCTCACCGTCGGCATCGAGCAGGCCAATTTCGGGGGTGAGACGGTCACCGGGGTCGCGCTCGAGGTGGAGAGGAACGGCGAGGTGCTGACGATTCGCCGGCTTGCCGCGGGCCTGCCGGGCGCGAGCCACGTGCGGGTCTCGGGCACGCTCGCCGAGGACGAGGGCGAGGGCGAGGGCGAGGAAGCGTCCCCGCGTTTCGAGGGGACGCTGCAACTGCGCGGGCACAATGTCGCCCGGCTCCTGTCCTGGGTTGCGCCCGGACAGGGGGTGGAGCGGGTCAAGGCCGTGCGGGACGGCTATTTCGCCCTGTCCGGGCGGCTCACCCTCGCGCGGCAAGGCTGGTCCATTGAGCGCGCGCGGGGCGAGTTTGCCGAGACGGTGTTCAACGGGCTCGCCCGCTATGCGCGCGGCGCGGGAAAGCGTACCCTGACCCTGCGGCTCGACAGCGACCGGCTCGACCTCGCAGCACTTGGGGCACTCGACCTGCCCGCTCTGACGATTGCCGATCTTCGGGACCTCCTTGCCAGCCAGGCCAAGGCCAGGCGTGCTGGCAAGGCGGCGACAGGCGCAACACCCGCTCCGCGCCCCTTGCGCCGGCTGGTCGCCATGGCGCGCGGCCTCGGGCGGGTCGATCTTGCGGTGCGCATCGGCCATTTGCGGCTCAAGGATGGCAGCCTGCGCAACGTCTCCGCCGCGCTGGGGCTCAAGGACGGTGCCCTGGCGGTTCGGCGGCTGAGTCTGCAGACGGACACCGGGCTCGAGATCGGTCTCGATGGCACGCTGGGCCCGGTCGGGGGCGCCGATCCGCGGGGCATTCTCCGCCTCACCCTCGAGGCGCGCCAGGTCGCTGCGCTCGGTGCGCTGGAGCGCTTTCTCGCCCTGCCGCCTGCCCTTGGCGCCGCAGAGCGCGAGGCGCTGGTGCCCTTGCGTCTCGCCGGCACCTTGACCATCGGCCGGCGCGGCAAGGGCACGGCCGACCTCGTCATGGACGGGGCTGCCCGTGACAGCCACACCTCGCTGATCCTGCGCTATGACGGCGACTTCTCCCGGCTTGCCACCGGGCGGGTGGATCTGACCGCCGTCATGGAGAACCTGTCCGGCTCACGCCTCCTGGCGCAGCTCTTCCCGCGCATTGGCAAGCTCGGCCCCGGCGCCCCTGCGACCGGCCCTCGTCCCGAGCGGTCGCGGGTGGTCGGTGTCGCCACCGCAGGGGCGGGACGGCTCTCGGTGCGCCTGAGCGGCGTTCCCGCCGAGGGCATGTCGTCCGTCGTGCGCATTCAGTCCGCGCCCCTTGCCGGCGCCTGGGACGGCCGGATCACCGTCACCGAGGCTGGAATCGGGGCCAAGGGCCGGATTGCCCTGGCGGCGACCAGCGGCACCCATGCGCTCGCCCTGGTCGGATTGGAGCGCGCTTTCGATTTGTCGCGTGCGCCGCTTGCCCTGGAGGCCCAGATCGGCAAGGAGGGGAAAGCGCTGCGCCTGAGCGATGTCCGGCTCAGTCTTGCCGGTGTGAATGTGGGTGGCGAAGGGGTCATCGACTGGAAGGGCGAGCGGACACGGATCGACGTCTCGGCCCGCGCGGCGCGCGCCTCGCTGGCGAAGCTGCTGGCGGCAATCGTCTCTCGCCGCGACACGGGTGCCAATCCGGCCGCAGCGCTGCGCGGCCCCGTGGCGGAGAGCGGGGCGCCGGGCGCAACGCCGGGCGCAGCGCCCATCTGGACCGACGCGCCCTTCGATCTCGCCCTGGTGAAGACCTATGCAGGCGCGATCCGGCTGGATGCCGGCCGGATCGAGATGCTTGACGGGCTTGGCCTTGCGCGTGGGCGCATCGAGGCGCGTTTCGGCGGTGGCAAGTTGGATCTCGATGTGGCGGGGCGGGCACTCGGCGGAACCGTGCGGGCGAAGCTTGCGGTCGCTGCGCGCACGGCGGGAGCCGCGGTCAAGGGCGAGCTCCAGCTTTCGGGTGTCGATCTGGCCGCGTTCACGCCTGCCGGAGGGCAGCCGGCGCCCGGCAGGCGGGCCCAGGGGCGCGTTACGCTGAGGCTTGCCGCGCAGGGCCAGGGCCTGAGCCCGCGCGGCGCCGTCGCCGTGCTCAACGGCAAGGGACGCATGGTCATCGGCCCCGGCCGGCTCGAGCGCTTCTCCCCCGACGCGCTGGCCAGCGCCGCCCGCGCCCTGGTGGCACGCTCCGGCAGGAAGATCGCCGCCGAGGACGTCGCCTCCGCTCTCGCCGAGCGTCTGGCCGAGGGGGCCTTCCCCCTGCCGGTGCGTGACATTCCGCTCACCATAGCCGATGGCGTGATCCGGGCGCAGCCGGTGACCTTCGAGGCGGGAAAGACGCGCCTTGCGATCCGCACATTCGTCGACCTCTCCAGTCTCGCCGTGGACAGCGAATGGACGCTGAGAAGCGACGAGATGCTGGGGACACGCAGCGTCGGGGCAAGCGGGCAGGCTGTTGCGAGCGCGCCGGCACCGCGCGATGGCGGTGCGCCATCGCCCGCCACCACCGCACGGCCCGCAACGCCGCAACCCCTGCCCCCAGTGGTTCTGGTCTATGCCGGCCCCGTGACGCGCCTCGCCCGCCTCGCGCCACGGATCGACGCCGAGCAGCTCGCCCGAGAGCTCACCGTGCGCCGAATGGAACTCGATGTCGCCCGTTTGGAGGAGTTGCGCCGGCAGGACGAGCAGCGCCGCGCCCGGTTGGAAGCCGAGCGGGCAAGGGCCGCCGAGGAGGCGCGTCGGCGTGCCATCGAGGCCCTCACGGCGCCTCTTGGCGGGCAAGGGGAGGGCGCCTCCGGGCCGCCATCTCCGCAAGCCGGTGGGCCGCCCGGCCGTGCCCCCGGCACGGGCGCTGATGCGGCGCTCTCGCCGCCCCGGCTCGTCCTGCCGCCCGCAACGCCTGGCCTTGCCGCGGGCCCGGCCGCCATTGGTGGTGCGCTCGGCGCCCGGGAATGGCGCTCGGAGGTCGTGCCGGGCAGCGCCAGGGCCGCAGGCGCGGGCCTTCCTCCAGGCGTCGCACTGCCGCCGGGCGCGACCACGGGCACCGCCCGTGAGCACAAGCCCCATGCGCGTGAGCGCCGCCGCCGCGCCAGGCCCCGCCCTGCCTACAAGACGGACTTCTCCGCCTTCGATGGCGGTTGACGGCCGGCGGGCGCAAGACCTTGCCGGCACGAGCGGCTCCGGCGGATTCCGTGCGAGCCATGCTCCCGGTCGCATCCGCTCGCATGGCCATTCGACATGACGGCACCATGACGGCGCAAAGTATTCTGCACGGTCTCGCCGACCTGTGGCAGAATTCCCACAGCTCTTCGCAAATATGCGCGTCCCACCTCACGTTTGGGTCATCCGGCAAGGTGGACGGGTTGCGCCGGAGCATGCGCGAAGGCAAACTTTCCGCACATCGGGACAAGCAGAGTCGAAGCGGCGGTAACAGCCGTGTGCACGTGCCTCGTGGCTCAGGCGGGGCGGCGCAGAAGAGTGTCCGATGGGGTTCACCGGTCGTCGTACGGGCTGCGCCGAATTCACAGCCTCGGGACTGCGGCTGAGAGCCGCTGTGCTGACTCCTCACGCGGCGCTCGATACCAAGCGCCCGACATGGGGCTGCGAATGGGCCCGAGAGGGATATGCCAGTGGAAATGACGCCATCGTGCGCCATTCCCGATAATCAAGGGAGTTTGAGAGATGGTCAGCCGATATGTGCCGGGTCGGTGGTTTGTCGCCCTGGGGGCTTTGGCCCTGTTGTGGACTGCCGCGCCGTCCCCTGCCTCCGCACAGTGGATGTGGGGCTCTGGCAGCCGCGATGTGATCCCTTTCTCGAAGAAGTACTCCGCGCCTCAGATCATCGTCAGCTTCGGAGACAGGCGCCTCTATTACATCCGCCGTCGTGGCGAGGCGATCAGCTATCCGATTGCCATCCCGCGGGAGAAAAGCCGTTGGACGGGGGTGTCCTACATCTCTCGCAAGATGGTGAATCCGCCCTGGACGCCCACGCCGTCGATGCGGCGTGACAATCCGCGCCTGCCGATCTTCGTTCCCGGCGGCCATCCCATGAATCCGCTGGGTGTGCGGGCGCTCTATCTCGGGGCCACCGCCTATCGCATTCACGGCACGGATGCGCC
>JALUTE010000477.1 GCA_027058255.1 Methyloligella sp.
CCCCGGCGCCGCGCCCAGCAACGGCGGACGGCCCCCGCCCCCCCTCTCCAGCGAGGAAGACCCACCACCCAAGGCAGGTGATCGCAAACCTGCATCACGAAGCCGACCTTCGGCAGATTTCAAGAGGCACAGTCCATGATGCGGCGTCATAAACAGTTTGTGCGAGTGTTCTCCCCCGCAGGCCGGCTTTCGGCTCCCTTCGCGACTGCGCTCGTCGCCGGGCTCACCTGGCCGGTGGCAGCCCATGCCATCCCCTCCCCCGAGCTCGTGGTCGGCTCCATCTCGTCGGTCTCTCAGCTCATCGCCCTCGTCTCGGCCATGCTCGGCGGCGGTGCGGCGGCGGTGGGCGTGCGCGCCAGCCTCAAGCGCGGCGCCGGTCCTCACGCCGGCCGGGGCGCCTTTCGCCTTGCGGCGGTGATGATCCTTGCCTTCGCCGTCTCCGCAGGCTTCAACGTCTACCAATATGTGACGTACGAATCCGAGCGGCAGGCCCGGCTGCAGGCGACCCTCGTCCGGCCCGCCCGCTTGCCCGGCACCCGCATTCTCGATCCCACGCTCAAGGAGACCTCCTACAAGGACCAGGCACGCCATCCGCTCGGCATGCCCTCGAACGAGGCCGCCCGGCTGCTGGCCCAGATGCGGAGCGGGAAACGCAAGGACGTGGTTTTTCTCGACATCCGCGAGGATGCGGAGAACGAGATGGGCACCCTGCCCGGCGCGCGCCACATTCGCTTTCCCGACCTCACCCAATCGGGCCTCGACCTCGCCGGCAAGAAGGCGATCCTGTTCTGCCACAACGGCAATCGCAGCTCCGAGACCTGCGAGAAACTCGCCAGGATGGGAATCGACTGCCGTTTCCTGATCGGCGGCATTGAAAAGTGGATCGTCGAGGGGCGCCCCTTCACCGACAAATCCGTGCGCTCGCTTTCCGACTTGCGGGCCATTCCGGACTATCCCCGGCGGGACGTTCTGCTCGACACGCCTGACGTGCATCGGCTCGTGAACGAGGAGGGCGCCATCTTCGTCGATGTGCGCTATCCGGGCGAGTTCGCCGTGCAGCATCTGCCCGGTGCCGTCAACATTCCGCTCCGTCGCACGCCGACGGCCGAACTCAACCGCATGATCGCGTCCCTGCCGAAGAAGCCGATCGTTGCCGCCTGCTACGACCGGCGGGGCTGTTTCGCCTCGCAGGTGCTCGGCCTCGAGCTCACCCGCGCGGGCCACGACTTCCGGGGACGCTACACCCTGCCCTGGGAGTATTTCGTGCGCCCCGAGCCCAAGCCGCACATCAAGGCCTGGATGGCCGCCCAGAACCGCGGCCTGTGGGACAAGGCGGTCGATCTCGTCGCCCGTGGCATCGACTATCTCGCGGGCAAATGGGGTTTTCTCCTCGCGATCCTCATTGCGGCCCTCATCTCGCGGCTGCTCGTGCTGCCCCTCTCCCTCAAGGCCGAGAGAGATCAGATCCGCATGCGTGCGGTGGGCGATGAGCTCGACGCCCTCAAGGCGCGCCTTGCCGACGATCCCAAGCGGATGAGCCGGGCCATGCGCGCCTTCTATCGCCGTCACGGGCTCACCCCCGGCCGCAATGCCCTTGCGCTCCTCTTCCTTCCGCTGATGGCCCTGGCGCTCACGGCGGTGCGCATGGTGGCCGAGGCCTATCCCCAGCCCTTCCTGTGGATCGGCGATCTCTCGGCACGCGATCCGCTGTTCATCCTCCCCGTGATCTTCGGGGTGCTCATCGCCATCTATCTCGACATCTGCTTCGTCAAGACCCACAGGCACCGGCTCTATGTCTGGCTGCTCGCCATGCCGGCGCTCACGGGGCTCGCCCTGGTGCTGAGCGCCGCGGGCAATGTGTATCTGATCGCGAGCGCGGTGCTGCTGCTCGTGCAGCGGGCCTGGGTCACGGGCCAGTTTGCGCTCTTGCCCCGCATGGCCCGTGCCATGGCGCGGCGCTGGCGTGCCTGGCGGGCGCGCTCAGGCATCGTGCCGCTCGCCCATGGCGATCAGCTTGCCGCGTGCGGCAACAAGAGCTATCGGCTCGCGCAGCTCAGGGCGCATGGCATTCCGGTGCCGGACGGCGTGGTTCTGACCACCGCCCTGCTCGACCGCTTCGACCGCCTCTCCGATCGCCGGCGGCGGCGCATACTCGACCGCATCTGGCGCAGGCTCGCCGCCGAGCGGGTGGCCGTGCGCTCGTCGGCCAGCGCCGAGGACGGCAGCCTGCACAGCTTCGCCGGCGTGTTCGAAAGCGTGCTCGATGTGGAGCGGGCGGGCCTCGAGGCCGCGATCCGCGAGGTCATGCAGTCCTTCCGCTCCGAGCGCGCGGGCAGCTACGGCATCGAGGGGTCGGACGCCAACATCCTTGTCCAGCGGATGATCGACGCGGACTATGCGGGCGTGCTGTTCACCCGCGACCCGGAAGCGCCGGGCATGGTGATGGTGGAAATGGTCGAGGGAACGGCGGACAAGCTCGTCTCCGGCACCGCCCAGCCCGAGACCTACCGTTTCGGCCGCCATTCGGACGCGCCCATGGGAGAAGCCGAGCCGCCCATCGACCTCGCGCCCCTGCTCGCCATCGGACGCAAGGTCGAGGCCCTGTTCGGCGCCCCGCAGGACGTGGAGTGGACCTATCTCGACGGCCGGTTCCAGATCGTGCAGAGCCGCGACATCACCACGCTCGGCAAGGCCGAGGGCGGGCAAGCCGTCATCGAGGAGGAATGGAGCCGCATCTTCGCCCGCGCGAAGGATGCCGATCCGGAGGAGATCCTCTTCGAGCAGACGGAAATGTCCGAGGTGCTGCCGCGCCCGACGCCGCTCTCGCTTTCGCTCATGGAGAGCCTGTGGGCGAGCGGCGGCAGTGTCGATCTCGCCTGTCGGCGCCTCGGCCTCGCCTATCCCGTCGAGGAGGACAGCCCATCCCATCTCGTCACCCTGTTCGGGCGGCTCTATATCGACCGGCGGCAGGAGCGCAAGAATGCGGTCTCCCTCAATCGTGCGGCCATCATGCGATTGAACAAGGGGGCCCGGGACATCGAGGCGCATTTCCTCGAGAGCTTCCTGCCGGCCTTCCGCGAAGAGATGAACGTGCTCGAGATCGCCAATTTCGACCGGCTCGGCACGGACGACCTGTTCGACATGGTGGCGCGGCTCCGCGACGATTTCGTCACCCACACCCATGTGGAGGTCGAGATCATCAACATTGCGGCCAGCTTCTATATCGAGCAGGCGAAGGAGGCGGCACGCAAGGCAGGGCTCGACCCGGCGCGCCTCCTGGTCGGGGCCGCAGACTCGACGCCGGCCCGCTCTCTTGCCGCTGCCCTGCGCGAGGCCCCCGAGAAGCGGCGCGACATGCTGCTCGAGACCTTCCGGCACCGGGCCGTCTTCGACTACGAGCTCGCCGATGCGCGCTATGGCGAGACGCCCACGGCGCTCGATTCCCTGTGCGTCACATCGAGCGCTGGCTCCGCGCAAGCGGATGGGGAAGGGCACGTCGATGAGGGACTTGCGGGGCTCGAGCCGAAGCTTGCCGAGGCCATTCGCCGGGCGCGGCGCTACCAGGTGCTGAAGGAGGATGCCAAGCATCATTCGCTGCGCCAGCTCGCGGTGCTGCGCCATGTGCTGATGGCGCTGGACCGCCGGCTCAACCTGGTCGGCCTCATCTTCCATCTCACCTTCGACGAGATTGCGCGCCTGCGCTCGCAAGGCGTCGAGGCCATGCGCCCCATCGCACAGGAGCGGCGCGAGCGCATGCGGCTTCTGGGCGAGACCGAGCGCCTCGCGACCGCGCTCTCGCTCGTCGATCTCGAGCGGGCCTCCTCGCATCGGGCTGAGAGCGAGGCTCTCGGCGAGCGCAGCCTCAAGGGCACACGCGTGGCGGGCTCGGGCATGATCGAGGGGCGGGCCCGCGTGGTTCCGCCGGGCGATGCGGAGGATGGCAGCCCCATCGTCGGCTTCGAGGACGGGGACATCATCGTCTGCTCCATGGTGCATCCGGCCTGGCTGCCCTATGTGCTGCGCGCCGGAGGCGTGGTGTGCGAGGTCGGCGGCTGGCTCAGCCACATCGCCATCGTGGCCCGGGAGCACGGCATCGCCATGCATGTCGGTGTCAAGGGGCTGCGCGCCATCCCGCAGGAGGGCGCGGTCCTGCGGCTGCACGAAGACGGCCAGGTGGAGGTCGTGGAGCGCGATGCGCGTGCGGCGGAGGAGGCCGTTACCGCTTGAGCCCGTCTCCTCCGGGGCGGCCCCATCCCGTGTCGGCACGGGGCGCGAGCGCACGGCGCCGTGCACGCGATGATGACGGGGGTGCGCCGCTGCTCGGCACGCCGTGTGCGGGACGGCCGGAGGGCCGAGCCCCATAGCGCGCGTGTCCTGCGGGTGGCGCCCGCAGCGGATCGGAGCGTGCGGCAGTGCTACGATGCCAGGGCGCGGCCCTGGAGATAGTCGCGCTCGAGATGCGCCTTCACGTCGGCGAACACCGTGCGGAACTCCTCCGCATCGACGCGCTCCACGCCGCCGCCCTCGCCCAGCGTGCGCCGCCCGCGCTCGCAAAGGTCAACGAGCGACGTGATGCCGAGATTGGAGGCGCATCCCTTGACCAGATGCAGGACCCGATGCACCTCCACGTCGTCTCCCGAGCCGACGGCGTTCTGCAGAGAGGCAATCGCCTTATCGACATCGTTGGCGAATTCGACCACGATCTCGCCGAACGCCTCGGGGCCGAGATCGGTCATGATCTCGCTGATGCGCTCGCGATTGTACAGCTTGGCGGCAGAGGCGGCACCATTGGCCTCGCCAGCCCCATTCCCGCCCTTTGGGCCATCCTCGGCGCCATTGCCTGCCGCGCGAGCCTCAACGTCCGTCGCGGACCGATGGGCACGAACATCCCGCCATTTGTCGATCATTTCGAGAAGCCTTTTCTTTGCTATGGGCTTGGTCATGTAGTCGTCCATGTCGGCTGCGAGATACATCTCGCGATCGCCGCGCATGGCATGGGCCGTCACTGCGATGATCGGGCATCGCTCGCGGCCCTCCGCACGCTCCAGGCTGCGGATGGCGGCGGTTGCCTCCACGCCGTCCATCTCGGGCATGGAGACGTCCATCAGCACGAGATCCGGGTCGATCTCGCGATACAGGTCGACGGCCTCGGCACCGTCACTGGCAATGGTGAGGTCGACCCCCGAGCGTTTCAGCATGCCTCTCACGACAAGCTGGTTGGTTCGGTTATCCTCCGCAAGCAGAAGGCGCACACCCTGGAACATGGGCCGCGGCACCTCATCGGGCGCAAGGGGACCGCAGGCCCCTTTCGGCATCTCCTGGCCTATGAGGGCGAGAGCGGGATCGCGCGACGAGATGTCGAGCGCGCCGGCAATGGCATCGAGCAAGTCCACGGCGCGCACCGGCTTGGGAAGGCATTTGAAGAACCCGATATCGGCCACCACCTCGCGCTCCACCGCGGTGTCCACCGATGGCAGCAGGATGAGAGGCAGGGACGCAAAGGTCTCGTCGCTGCGGATGGCCCGTGCCAGCGCGCACCCGTCCATCTCCGGCATCTGATAATCGAGTATGGCAAGATCGAAGGGCTCGCCCTTGCGCCGCGCCTCCGCCAGGGCCCTCAGGGCGTCCGGGCCGCATTCCGCCGTCTTCACCTCCATGTGCCATGCCCGCAGACGCTCGCTCAGCACCAGGCGGTTCACGGCCAGATCGTCGACCACCAGGACACGCTTGCCCTCCAGATCGCCCTCGACCGCGCCGCCCGGCACGCTCTGCGGATCGGTCACGGGAAGCGAGATGCGGAAGGCGAAGGTCGAGCCCTTGCCGAGCTCGGAGGTGGCCCAGATCTCGCCCCCCATCAGCTCGACGAGGCGCTTGGAGATGGCCAGGCCCAGCCCCGTGCCCTTGAACTTGCGCGTGTTCGTGCTCTCCACCTGCTCGAAGGCCCCGAAGACCTTGTCGATCTTGTCCTCGGGAATGCCGATGCCACTGTCCTCGACGGCAATGGTGAGCTCGGCGCGCTCATCCCTGACCGCACCCGTCACGCGAATCCTAACATGGCCCTCCAGCGTGAACTTGACCGCATTGCCGACCAGGTTGGTCACGATCTGGCGAATGCGCCCGACATCCCCGACGAAGCTGACCGGCAGGTCCGGGGCGTAGTCCATCACCACCTCGATGCCCTTTTCACTCGCCTTGGACGAGACGAGCACGGCCACATCCTCCAGCGCCCGGCGCAGGTCGAACGGGTGGGGATCGAGCTCCATCTTGCCGGCCTCGATCTTGGAGAAGTCGAGCACATCATCCACCACCGTGAGCAGCGCGGCGCCGGACTTGACGATGGTCTGCGCATAGGTGCGCTGGTCCGCATCGAGCCGGCTCTCGAGAAGGAGCTCCGCCATGCCGATCACGCCGTTCATCGGCGTGCGGATCTCGTGGCTCATATTGGCCAGGAACTGCGACTTGGCGCGACTCGCCGCCTCGGCCGCATGGCGCGCCCGCTCGAGCTCACGCTCGCGCTGCTCGCGCTCGCGCAGCATCTGGCCAAGCGTTTCCACGGAGACGCCGAGATGGGCGAACTCGCTTGCCGCGGTCGCGGGCAGCACGACCGGTCCGGGATTGCCGCCGTCCATGGTCTCTCTCAGGCGGCTGTGAATGATGGAAAGTGGCCGGATGATGAGGCGGCGGGAGAGGAGGTAGAAGAGGACCGTGAACACCATCAGAATCGCCATGGTGTAGAGACGGGCCTGATCCACGCTTTTCTGGATTTTCGCGATCTCGGCGCCGGTGGCCCAGCGCATCTCCATGCGCCCGAATTTCTCTCCCTCGAACCGGATGTCCTCTCCGAAGGTGCGTACGGGTCCCTCGACGGCGACGTCCTTGCGCGGCCAGCGGGCGATGGCGCGTCCGCTCTCATTTGTCACGCTGATCCCGACCAGAGAGGGAATGCGCTGCACGGCCTCTCGAAGCTGCGTCTCCACAAGCGGCGCGTCCTCGACAATGATCGCCTCGATGGTGAGCCCGATCAGAAGCGATGTCGCCTGGCGCACCTGTGCGCGCAGCGACTGCTCCACGCGGGAGCGCTCGAGCACGCGGGCGACCTCTCCCAGTCCAACCCCGGCGATCACGACCAGCGCGACCAGCGCAATCCCAATCTGCGAAGACAGTCGCATCATCCGAACGTCGCCCTCCCTGCGGCGCGACCGTTTCTCCCGTCGCGCTCGATCGCCCGTACCCGCGCCCATAACCGTACCGCTGCCGCGGCCTCCTCTATCCCTGCCCCGCGCCGGAGCGAACATGCGGCGCCATGCAAACTCTGCGCTTCATCGGACAAACTCCGCGCTTTTCGCGATCGCACGGCGGATCACGTCGTAGTCGGAATCCTTCCCCTCGATGAAGCCGCTCTTCTTGATCCTCTTCAGCGCCGCAGGGTCCTTCAACGCGACCAGAACGCGACTCAGCGCCGAGACGATCCGCGGCGGCAGGCCGGCGCGCGCCACCCAGGGCTTGGTCACGTTCTCGAAGGAGGCCAGCGCGCGGATCGGCACCTCTCGCTTGACGAGCTTCTTGAAGGTGCTCTCTTTGAGCGCGCCTGCATCGAACGCCCCATTGCCGACGGCGCGGCCAACCCTGTCGTGACGGCCGAGATACTCGTACTTCTCGAGGTCCCGCGCCCGGATGCCGGCCTCGACAAGCTTCATCTGCGAGAGATAGCGCCCGATGGTGGAGAGCTTGCTGCCGAAGGCGAAGGAATGGCCGCGCAGATCGGCCAGCTTCCGGATCGGGCTGTCCGTGTGCACGGCGATGATGCCATGAAAGGTCTTCGTGCCCTTTACCGCCTCCATGGCCAGCAGGCGAATGCCCGGCGCCTTCTCCTTGGCCATCACGTAGGAGGCGGGGCCGAAACGGGCGAAATCCACCCGCCCCTTCACCAGGTCGTCGATGCCCTTGTTGTAGTCGAGCGAGATCTGGGAGCGAATGGCGACCGGCTCGCCAAGGGCGCGCGCGAGCGCCTTTTCGAGAGCGTTCAGAACCGGGCGGAACTTGCGCACCGTGTCGGTGGGCTTGTCGGCGGCATAGGTTCCGAAGGTCAGGTTGATCTTGGCCTCGGCCGGTGTGCCGGTCGCGCACAGCATGGCGACCATGCCGGCACTTGCCGCAATCCCGGTTCCGATCCAATGGTGGATTTTGCGAAAGTCTTGCATGCTCCGTCGCATCGGTCTCACCCCCATAGGCCACGATCCGCTTGGGCCGCCGCGCCCCATCCCCCAGGGTTGCGAGCGGCTGCACGTCCGATTGCAGACCTTCCTTCTACCCGAAATTGGTGTAGAGACCCCTAAGCAACCCATTGGCGATGGCGGCATGCATGGCTCGGGTCCGCCATGGGCAGGCCGCAACCCGCCTCGTCGGGGCGCGCGGAGCCGGATGTGAGGCGGGAGCGTAGATGCGGCGGTGCGTTGCGGGGCGCCGTTCATGGCGCCCAATGGCCGCGCTCAGTTGCGGGCCGTGTGGACGAAACGGGCTCTCAGTCGGCCATCGCCGCCCAGAACACCCGCGCGTCCGGCGACCGCGTCCAGGCTAAAGCGGTTCGCCCAGAGCATCTCGGCAAATTGCAGGCCGGGGCGGAAGCGCAGGGGCAGGAGGCGGTCGCGCTGGTCCAGAAGCTCGAAAATCCGCTCGGCGCTCATATCCGGTTGCAGGAGCTGGGAGAGAACGGGGATGCGCTCGCCGGGGCTGGCCGTGAGAAGCGGCGCAACGGGCATGGGCCGGTAGCTCAGCTCCTCGGGATGCTCCTCGTCATAGCCGGGCGCCCGGATCCAGTGCGGGGCGGGACGGGGCGTCAGCTCGGCCTCGTCGCCGGGTGCAAGGGCGGCGGAACGCGCGCCCTCGCCGCCAGGGGAGGGCATGGGCGCCGCGTTGCGCCCGCCTGCGCGACGGTCGTCATGCCAGGGATTGCCGACGCCTCCCTGCCGGTCGGCGAGATCGGCCTGGGGATCGAGGGCGGCCATCCGCACAGTGCCGGCGGCACCGGCTCGCGGCCTGGGTGCGGCGCGGGCCATGGCAGGCTCCGGCGCCGGGACCGGACCGCCAAGCGCACTGCGCAGATGCTCGGCCGAGCGGGGCGCCGGCGGATTGAACAGGCTCGCGAGCGAGAAGAGAGGCCGCGGCGCGAAGGCGGTGCGCAGATCGTCGGCAAGCTGGGGCACGGGCGGCGTGATGGCGGGTGCCTTCGGCCTCGCGGTCGAGAGCGCCGCGAAGCGGGTTCTCGGCCGCCATCCGGCGGGCGCATGGCGCAGAGCGTAGTAAGCCGCGACCTTTTGCGCGAGCGCCTTGTGGGTCCGGCGGGCAATGCGCGCGTCACGGGGCGTGATGGGACCGCCGCTGCGAGGCCGGTGCCTCGTGTGCCCATCGGGAAAGAGCAGCGCCAGCTCATAGCGGCTCATGCGCGGCCAATGGCGCACACGGCCCGTGTCCACATGCACGAAGGGCAGGGCCGATGTGGGATAGTAGCCCACGCCGCCCGCCTCGCGCACCATCGCGGAGTAACGCATCTGGCGCACCGGCACGTCGGGGAAGTGGATGTCTGCCGCCTTGCCCAGGATGTGCCGGCTGTTGCGCGCCTGACCGCCGACGGCGCGGCGCAGCATGTTGTTGGTCTTGCGCGAGCGATAGCCCGAGAGAAGGTGCACGGGCTGGCGCGAGCCCAGCTCCTCGTGCATCTCCCAGATGATATCGAACAGCTTGGGATCCATGCGCGTCGGCAGGTCCCGCCGCCAGTCCCGGAAAAACCAGTTCAGCTTCTTCAGCGCCTCGGGGATGTAGCGGCCATCCTTCTTGTAGAGGATGGAGAGGCTCTCCTTGGTGTGGATGTTGTAGAGCGAGAGCACCCGCGCATCGCCGGATGCCGCCGTGATGCGGTCCGAGCCAAGTGCCAGAACCAGAGCGAGCGCGACAAGCGCGCCCACAAACTTGCCAATACGCACCGACACCCGACTGCTCCCCCGTCCCGTGTTCGACGGCCGCGTTTTCGCGGCATTCCCTTGTGTGCCGTCCGGCTTTGCGCTCATTCGACCGGCGGGCAAGAGCCCGGCGGGCGTGACGGCTTGTGCGGCCATGCTCCGCGAAACCCCTTAAGATCGCGTGTAGGGCCAACCGGCAGGACGCACCGGGCTTGCGGTCGTGCCGTATTGCCCCCCTTGTTCCCCCCCTTGCGCCCCTCTCTCCGCTTGCGTGAGAACCATGCGGGCCAGCTCACGGGCGACCCCGCCGCGAGTCCTCGCGGGGGCAGGAACGGCAGGGCCGCCCATGGACAGCTATAGCGGGGGAATGCGCGGAGAACTGGGCTGGTCTTTGGCAAGATCTGGGCAGAACAGCGCGAGGGCACCGATGGCGCCGGACTGTGGCGCGACAGCCATGGCCGCGGCGTCGTGCCTGTTCGAGCGCGCCATGTGGCCGCTCCCGATGCGTCGTCTCGCGCCGCGGCGCAAACGGGCGGACGGGTGGCTCACTTCCAGAGGCTGTTCCACCATTTGACGATGGATTGGGTCCAGCCTTCCTCCTCGGGCGGGGTCGGCGGTTTCTGAGCCTTCTCGGCCTCGTCAAGCGCCTTTTCGCGCCTGGTTGCCGCCGCCTCGCGCTCTGCGACCGCGCGCTCGCGCTCGGCCAGCGCCTGCTCGCGGGCCTCGATCTGGCTCTCCCGCGCTGCAAGCGCGGCTTCCTCGCGCCCAATCGCCGCCTCGCGTTCGGCGAGCCTCGCCTCCTCGGCGTCGAGCTCACCTTCCTGCCGGGCAAGGGCCGCCTCCCTTTGCGCAATGGCCGCCTCGCGCGCGGCCACGGCCTTCTCGCGCGCCTCGATCTCCTGCTTCAGCTTGGCAAGCTCGCCGTCCGGTCCCGGGGTTGGCGTCGGTGTGGGCGTGGGCGTCGGTGTGGGCGTGGGCGTCGGTGCCGGGGTCGGTGTGGGCGTGGGCGTGGGTGTTGGAGTGGGCGTCGGCGTCGGCGCTGGGGTCGGTGCGGCGCCGATCTCGCGCACCGGATCGACAATGAGATTGCCGCTGGCGTCCACGGAGGGACCAAGGCCCTTCATCTCCCGATAGGCGGCGATCAGAGAGGCATAGACCGGCACATAGACCGTGCGCACCTTGTTGCCGATCCGGCGGGCCTGGCGTGCCATGTAGTGCAGATGGATGGTGGTCGCCGGCTTGCCGCCCATGACGTTCGAGATGCGCGAAAGGCGCTGACCCTTGCGCACCTTCATGCCGACCCTCAGCTTCTTCAGATCGGCGGGATTGGTGTGGAGCAGAAGGTGGGTCGTGCCGCTCTCGCCGCGAATGGCGAGGGTGGTGTTGCGGGTGATGCGGGTGATCACCCCATTCTCCGGCGCCACCGTCCACCAGGTGTTCTTCTTGCAGTCGGGCCCGCGGATATCCTGGCCCTGATGCCCCTTGCCGCGGCCACACAGCGGCATGCTCCAGCGCCGCGGCTCGCAGTAATTATCCCGCATCTGCATGGGGTCGAAGTTCATCGGGTCGCACTGGCCCTTGCCGCGCGGCCCCTTGTATCCGCCGGCGCCATAGATCTGCGAGTTGGGGTGCGCATGCCGGCCCTTGGGCACCTCGATGGGAAAAGCCATGCCGGGAATGTAGATAAAACGGTCCTTGCGCCCGCGGCCCTTGTCCTGGGGCACGAGCTCGCCCGGCGGATAATAGGCGAAGCGCTTGTCGGGGTCGTCCATACCGCCGGCTGCGCCCGTGCCGGCGCTGGTGCTGGTGCTTCCGGCGCTGCCACCGCCGCCCCCTGCACCGCCGCTCGTGCCGCCGTCCCCGGTGCCGCCCCCACCGGCGCTCGTGCCGCCTCCGCCGGCGCCTGTCGCCGCGCCCGTGGCCGCGCCAGAGCCGCCCGTGGGCGCCACCGGCCGCAAGGTCCGGCCCGCGGCTCCATCCTGTTGAGCCAGGCGGATATCGGCGCCCGGCGCGGGGTGCGCCTGGCGCTCTTGCGGCGCGCTTTCGGCCGGGCTCGCCCCCATGATAGCGAAGAGCCCGGCAAGCAGGCCGATGGTGAACCGGATCGCGCCCGGCTGCGCTCCGCGCCGTCTCCTCGCCTGCCCTGCCATGTGCCTGGTCCCCCGTGTTGAAGCGCTCATCCCCCGCCCCGCCTCGTCATGTGCCGTGCGGGCTCCGGCCTTCCCGATTCCCGCCGGGTCGCCTCGGCTCAGTTTGCCCCGGTGCCGACCGCGATCAGGCGCAGCAGATCCAGGTCCTCGCGCTTGGCCGCAGCGTCGAAGGCGCGGCAATCCTCCTTGCGACGCTCCTCGCACTCGATGGTCACCGTGTAGGGAATGCCGCCACCGTTCTTGCCGAACTTGTAGACCGTGTACTCGACGATATAGCCCTCCTCGCCGGGCACCTCCGGATCGCTCGGCATGGAGCGCTCGAAGGGCGGCGGCGCGGCCTCGAGGGAGCGGGTGTTCACCTCGGCCGAGGGCGGAAGCGGGCCGACGATGCGCCGCTCCGCCGTCACCGTGACGGTGATGCCGTCATACTCGTCGGTAATGGCGTACCAGACGGGATCGGCCTCATCCATGGCGATGCTGCGCTTGGGCGCGGCGAGGCTGGAGCGGCCGAGCGCCCGTGCGGCAATGGCGGGCATGCCATCGAAGGCGAGAACGGGCAGGCGCAGCTTGGAGAGCTTGGCCTGATCGTCGGCGGAGAAGGTGCGCACCGTCGGCGCCACGCCCCGGGCCCGAAAGCGGCTCAGGGCCGGATCGTTCCAGTCGATCTCGATGAGCTTGTCCTCACGGCCCGAGGCCGGCCCCGGGCCAACCGTCGCCACTGCCGCAATCGAGCCGAACAAGGCCATGACAAGACACGTGATCCGCCGCCGGTTTCGTTGCATTGCCGCCTTACCCTTTCCTCGTCTCGGGCGCCGCACGCCTGGCACGCGCCCGCATCGCCTCCCGCAGCCTCAGCCGCACTTCTTCTCCGCCTCCCACTTCTTGATCAGCTCGACATTCCGCTTCTCCAAGGGCGAAAGGATGTCCGTGTCGATCGTGCGGCAATTGGCATTGCCGAAATACTGAATGCCGAGCCTGGAGCGAAAGCAATAGCCGTTGCGGTGATAGATCTCATTGCGCGCCAGCCACAGCTTCAGACAGGTGAGGGGCATCACCTCGGCCTCGCTCAGGAACTCGCGCGAGCTGTGCGGGAAGATGACCTGCCGGGGCCCGGAGGGCAGGGGCAGCGTGCCGCTGAGCCGCGGTCTTGCGGGCAGGTGCGGCAGGCGTGGCGGGCGCGCATCGGCCTTGGGCGCGGCGCGCAGCTTGATGCGCTCGCCGACCGGACCGGAGGGCACGGAAATGCCACGGGTGATGCTGCTGTCCGACGATGTTCCGCCTGCAGGCGCGCCGCCCGCCGCTCCCGTGCCGGTGGCCCCCGCCGCTGCGCCCCCCGCCGCGCCGCCGCCGGTGGAGGCTGCCGCTCCATCGCCGGGCGCCGGTCCCGCGCCGCCCGAGCCGGCATTGCCGCCCCGCCCCGGCGCAGGCCCTGCCGCCGGGGCCGGTGCGCCCGCCGCTCCATGGCCGCTTGGCGCACCTGCGCCGCCCCCCGCACCTGGGCCCGCAGCCGCGCCGGCAGGCGCGGCCGCCTCGAGAGCGGCGATCTTGGCCAGCGCCTCGGCCTTGAACATGCCGTTCGGATAGACGCTCAGATAGACCTTGAACGGGGCCGTGGACTGGCTGTTCTCGATGCTCTGCCAGAACAGGCGCTCCTCGGCCGCCTTGTTGGTGCGCTCACCCTCGCTCGAAGGCGCAGACGGCGCACGCAGCGCGGCTGTCTCGGAGGCGCCCCCACCCGCCCCCGGCGGCGTCGCCGACGCCACAACCGCCTCCTTGAAATAGAAATCCCCCAGGATCTCGTCGTAATAGGCCGGCCTCTGCTTGCGGTTCCGGCTCTGGGCGAGCGCATAGACCTCGCGGCGCACGGTTCGGGCGATGTCCGTCAGAGACAGGCCGGGGCGCTTGAGGAGCGGCAGCAGCTTGCGGGTGAACACCGAGTTGGGGTTGGTGTCGTTGTCGTCCAGACGGTCGAGCGCCACCTCGCCATCGCCGGCCGAATACATCACGAAGGTGCCCTCCGGCCCCTTGATCGGCGCAAGGCCGCGCGTGCCGCCAACCAGCCCCCGCGTGCCGCCGGCGCTGAAGGGGTTGTTCCGGCAGGCGTCGAGAATGAGGATCGTCACCTGCGCCACCCGCTCGCGGGCGATGTCGATGAAGTCCTGGGCGGAGAAGGATTCCTTCGTGACCGTGAAAATGTGCCCGGGCTTGACATTGCGCATGTCGACGGGGAGCAGGTAGTTCTGATCGTTGATCTCCACGCCATGGCCCGCATAGAAGATGACGACCTCGTCGCCGGTGCGGATGTTCAGGTAGAACTCCTGGAGCTTGTCCACCATCTCGCGGCGCGTCAGATCGATCCCCAGAATCACCCGAAAGCCCAGCTCCTCCAGCGTCTTGGCCATGGCCTTGGCATCGTTGACCGCCTTGAGGAGCTTGGGAATGTGCTGGTAGTTGTCATTGCCGATGACGAGTGCGAGCCGATTGCCGGCCGCCGTCGCCGGCAGTGCGTAAAGCACGGAAAGAAAAGACAAAAGGAGAATTACGGTTCGCAAGCGACGCATGACCTGACCTCCCGATGGGCACGTCCGGCGCGAGGGCGGCGGACTTCCAGCTCGCTGGCGGAGCCTTTTGCCCCCTATATCACACAACGTGGCGCGTTCGCCATATGACACGCAGGCGCCTCGGAGAAACGAGTTGTCAGAGCCCGGTGTTTGGGCGAAATTGGACACGAGCGGACAATGCAACAAGAGCCTGCCCATGGCATGGTCGGCCCATATGCATGATCGGCAAGGCACGGGGAGCGTCTGTGATGCGAAGCTATGGCGTGACGGGTCTGCGCGTTCCGGCAGTAGGTCTCATCCATCGTCGCGCCTTCCTGGCCGCAAGCACGGCCGCCGGGGCGCTGGCCGTCTCGAGGGGCTTGGGGCCGGTGGGCCGCGCGCTTGCGGGGCTGGAGGCGGGCGAGCCCGCATGGAAGGCGCTGCGCGGCCTGGAGGAGGAGGCGCGCACGCTCGGCCTGTCCTCTGCGCGCGCGCTCGCAGCCGCGCCCCCGGGGCCGGATGACGGGTTCGAGCGGCTGCTGCCGCGCCTCCTGGCGCTCATCGACTCGCTCGAGACACCCGCGGCCCGCACCCTCTCCGAGAGTGCCGCCCTCGGTGAGCGCGCCGAGGCGCTCCTGATCCGCATTCACCGGGCCGAGCGCGGCCTGCCGCCGGAAAGGCCCCCCGTCGAGTCGGCCCTGTGGGCCCGGAGCGTCCGGCCCCGCTTCGAGGACATTCGCGACGACTATGTGCGTCTTTTCGAGACCTGCAAGCTGCGCGACAAATGGCGCTCCCAGGTCGCCTGGTACATCTCCCGCCTCACCCGCAGCGCATCGCGCGCCCGCTATGAGGAGGTGGCAGAGAAAACGGGCGTGCCCTGGTATTTCGTCGGGGTCATCCATGCCATGGAGGCGAGCTTCAATTTCCGCGCGCATTTGCACAATGGCGATTCGCTCAAGCGGCGCACCCGGCACGTGCCGCGGGGGCGGCCGAAAAAGTGGAACCCGCCGACGGACTGGGTCTCGAGCGCCGTCGATGCCCTGACCTATGAAGGCTTTGTCGGCCAGAGCGACTGGAGCCTTGCCCGCATGCTCTATCGCCTCGAGGCCTATAACGGCTTCCGCAGCCGCGCCAACGGCATCAACACGCCATACCTCTGGAGCTTCTCGAACCATTACACCAAGGGCAAGTTCGTCGCCGACAATGTCTGGGACCCGAATGCGGTCTCCAAGCAGTGCGGCGCGGCGGTGATGCTGCGCGTCCTGGTGGATCGCGGCGAGATCACCATTCCGGGCGCCAGTGAGAGCGCGGGCGGCGGGTCCGGAGGCGGCAGCGGCGATGCCGAGCGGGAGAAGCTGCGGGCCGAGCTCGCCAAGCGGGAGAAGGCTGTCGCCGAGCGGGAAGCCGTGGCGGCGCGCAAGGAAGCGGGCCTTGCCGAGCGCGAGACGCGGCTGGGCGGGCGCAAGTCGGCCCTCGAGGCGCGCCGCGCGAAGCTCGAGGCCCGCCGGGCGGCCCTGCGCGACAAGGAGCCCATGCTTGCCCGGCGCGAGAACGCCCTGGGGCAAAGGCAGAAGGCCATCGCCGAGCGCGAGCGGGCCGTGGAGATGCGCGAGGCGGCCATCGCCAGGCGCGAGAAGGCGCTCGAGGCCGGCGGCAAGCCCAAGCCCCCGGGTGCGCCGGCCGAGGAGGGCTGGACCGATACCATCGTCAAATGGTGGAACGGCCTCTGGAAATGACGCCGGCCGGAGCGGAGCGGCGGCCAGAGCTCAAGAGGAGGAAACCCATGTCCGTCATGTCCCGCATGTGGCACCGCCGGGCGGATGGCGGGTGCCGTGGTGGTCCCATCGCCGGCCGGCTGCTGCTCGCGGCCCTTCTTCTCGCCGTGCTGCCGCCCCTCGCCCAAGCCGACAGCCTGTGCAAGGGCTATCGCGACCGGGTCACATCGGGCCGCATCGTCGGCGGCTGGACCGCCTCGCTCCACAACTGGCCGGGCATCGCGGCCATGGCCCTCAAGGAGCCGGGCGGCGACCGGCATGTCTATCTGTGCGGCGGCACGGCCATCCACCCGGAATGGGTGCTCACCGCCGCCCATTGCGCCGAGCTGCTTCAGAACGACCCGACGCGGGGCCGCTATGTCGCCCGCGCGGTCACGCTGCGCCTCGGCGGGCGCCTCGTCGATGTGTCGGGCTGGAATGTCGAGGTGGTGCTCGGCGTCGATGACCTCGCCAATGCGGAGCCGGATCGGCGCATCCCCGTCGACCGGGTGATCATCCACGAGGACTATCGCGACCCCGCCAAGACGGGGCGCGACATCGCACTCCTGCACCTCTCGCGCCCCTGGAGCGGGCCCTATATGCGCATCTCGCAATCCCCCGACAGCGACCCGCAGCCGACGGGGCTCGCCAATGTCATGGTCGCCGGCTTCGGCTTTCGCACCGAGGGCCAGGGCCTGGATGAGGAGTTCCTCACCCGGAACGACGAGCTTTTCTATGCGGGCTCGCGGACCCTGCAGGAGGTCGGCGTGCCCCTGGTCACGACCGAGGATTGTGCCACCCGCTATGCCGGCGCCCGCATCGGCCCGGGGCAGGTGTGCGCCGGCTTCACCCAGGGCGCGAAGGACTCCTGCCAGGGCGACAGCGGCGGCCCGCTCGTCGCCTTCGACTCCAAGGGCTGTCCGTTCCAGATCGGCGTGGTGAGCTGGGGGCGCGGCTGCGCGCGGGCGAACTCCTATGGCGTCTATACGCGCCTGTCGCATTTCGCCGACTGGATCCGCACCCATGTGGGGGATGTGGGCGCACCGATTGGCACCGCCACGGCCTCCACCGAGGGCCTGGGGGCGACCATCCAGGGCCTCATCGTGCAGCTCGAGAACATGATCCCCTCCCAGGCGGGTGATCTCACCATTGCGATCAAGAACCGGGAGATTGCCAGCGGCGCGCTCTCGCCGGCGAAAACCGACCCCGAGGGCCGCCCCCATCTCACCCTCGGGCAGGAGATCGTGTTCGAGATCAAGGCCAAGCGCGCCGGGCGGCTGGTGCTGGTGGACATCAGCGCCGGCAATGTGGTGCAGCAGATCTTCCCCAACAGCTATACCAGCTCGGCGCGCGCCGGGCGCATCGCGGCGGACAAGCCCGTGCTCGTGCCCGACGAGGGCTATGGGTTCAAGGGGTTCCGTGTCGGCCGCCCGTTGGGGTGGAACAAGGTGCTCGCCCTGGTGCTGCCCGAAGACTTTCCCCTCGGCGCCCTGGTGGAGAAGGAGCGCAATGCGGGCACGATCAAGTCCGTCGAGGCACCGACCAGCTATCTGATGAACCTCACCAATCAGGTGAAGGCCTATATCGAGAGCAAGAAGACCGCGAGTATGTCGGCCGCGCCGCCTGCCGGCGCGGCGCCGGCCAATGCGGCACCCGCCACCCCGCCCATGGCGATGGCGGTGCTCGACTACGCCATCGAGTAGCCGCCGCCCGGCGCGGCGGGGCAGCCGGCTCGACGCGGGCCGTTCAACTCCCCGCTCAACTCCCCGCTCAACTCTATGTGAGCTGCGGGGACGTTGCGGGGCCTGGCCCCGGACTTGCTTGCCTGGCGCGCGAGCCACATCCATTGCCAGGCTGCGAGGCGAAACCCCCATGGAACAACAGACTCCGGGCATCGGTCGTCCCGCCACGACCACGCTTCCTCCCCAGGCGTGCACCGCTGCGTCACAGCCGCGCGAGCCGGCCACCGCCACGGCCCCGGGCAGCCGGATCGTCGCCCTCACGGGCGGCGGCCCGCTTCCCTGGATCTTGATCAACGCGCTCGAGGCGCGCTTCGGCCCCCTCACCATCCTCGAGGAGGACAAGGAGCCCTACTCGGTCTTTCTGCGCCGACGCGTGCGCCTTCTCGGCCTTGCTCCCGTCATCGGACAGGTCGCCTTCGCCGTCGCCCTCAAGGCCCTCCACAAGCTGAGCGACAAGCGCAAGCGCGAGATCATCACCGCCCATGGGCTCGCGACCGAGCCGCCGGCCGGCTGCCCACGCGTCCCCATCGGCTCCGTGAACGCACCCGAGTGCCGGGAGGCCCTTCGCCGCCTCAACCCGGACGTGGTGGTCGTCATCGGCACACGGATCATCCGACGCAAGACCCTGAGCTGCGTTCCCGCCCCCTTCATCAACTATCATGCCGGTCTCAACCCGAAATATCGCGGCATGAACGGCGCCTACTGGGCGCGGGCAATGGGAGACGAGGAGAACATGGGCGCCACGGTCCATCTGGTGGACGAGGGGGTGGACACCGGCGCCGTGCTCGCCCACGCCCGCGTGCCGGCGAGCGAGCGCGACAACATCACGACCTATCCCTTCCTGCTCGCCGCCGCAGCGCGCCCCCTGCTCGTCGAGGCCGTGGAGGCGGCCCTCGAAGGCCGGCTTGCGCCCTATACCGTGCCGCTGCCCTCCAGGCAGTGGTTCCACCCGACGCTCGGGCAATATGTCTGGACCGGCCTCACGCGCGGGGTCTGGTAGGGACGCCCTGCCCTCGCCTGTCCGGCCCGCCGCCCGCTCGCCCCGGCGCTGGACGGAACGCGCGGGTCCGGGTTAGGTTGCGCCCGAGACGGTGATGATCTGCGAGCCCTGCGAGCCCCTGGTCGCGGCCGGCGCATCCGAGGACAAGGCGCGATTGGCCGCATCGGCCATGAGGGATGAGCCCCATGACATTCGACCAGACCGCCCTCTTCGCCCTGCTCGTCGCCGTCTTCGCCCTTCTGGTCTGGGGGCGCTGGCGCTATGACCTCGTGGCCTTCGGCGCGCTCGTTCTCGCGCTCATTCTGGGCCTGGTGCCGACCGAGAAGGCGTTCGACGGCTTCGGGCATCCGGCAACGGTCATCATTGCGCTGGTGCTCATCATCAGCCGGGGGCTCTCCAACTCCGGGGCCATCGAGCTCATCGCCCGCGCCTTCGTGAAAGCGGGGCGCAGCCTCTCGGCCCACATTGCGATCCTGGCCGGCGTCGGCGCCGCCCTCTCGGCCATCATGAACAATGTGGGCGCCCTCGCCCTGCTCATGCCCGTGGACATCCAGGCCGCCCAGAAGGCCAAGCGCTCGCCGGCCCTCACCCTGATGCCGCTCTCCTTCGCCACCATTCTCGGCGGCCTGGTGACCCTCATCGGCACGCCGCCCAACATCATCATCGCCGCCTTCCGGGAGAAGGCCCTTGGAGAGCCCTATCACATGTTCGACTTCGCCCCCGTCGGCGCCGCCTGCGCCGTGGCGGGGGTGGCCTTCATCGCTCTCGTCGGCTGGCGGCTCATTCCGGCGGCCCGGCGCGAGCACGACCCCACCGAGGCGCTGGCGCAGATCGACAAGTACATCGCCGAGGTCCGCGTCCCCGAGGAGAGCAAGGCCGTCGGCAAGCTGGTGCGGGACCTGGAGGAGGTGGCCGAGACCAGCGATGTGGCGATCGTCGGCCTCGTGCGGGGCGGGCGGCGGCTGCCGGGCCATGCCTATGGGCGGGAGATCCGCGCGGGCGACATTCTCGTCCTCCAGGCCGGGGCCGAGGCCATCGACGCCTTCGTGGGCGAGCTCAAGCTCGACTATGTGGGCTCGGAG
>JALUTE010000478.1 GCA_027058255.1 Methyloligella sp.
ATGTCGGGAGTGCCCCCTGGAATTGCGTCTTGTCGTTCGATCGTCGCGAATCGGCAAACCCCTTGCCGAGCGCGCCCTCTATGGCGATCCGCTTGCGGCGGAAATGTGACATTTCGTCGAGTATCCCCAGGCGGGCCGATGCCCTACATGCGGTGCCGAGGGGGAAATGCGGGCTGGATTATTGCCACCCGCCTCCCTATATTCGGACCAGATCGAGGGTGCCCGCATGCGGGCGCTCCATGCCCGGCGGGCGGCCGGGTTGTTTTAAGCGCCGCCATATACTCAAATTGAGCATAAAGCGCGTGAGGCGCTTGGCGGCCATCGAGTGCGAGGAGGATGTCATGGCCACGCCCCAGAGCCGGAGTTGCGAGGCGCCCGAGCGCGGCAAGGCCGACCGGGCTGGAGAGGGGAAGGCGGCGTCGAACGCGTCCAGGGACGCGAGATTCGCGCCGGTGGAGATGCCGGACCTCACCTTCACGCCGGAGGTGGCGGAGGCGACGGAGCATCTCTATGAGCGGGTCTCCCGCGTCATTCCGCGGATCGAGTGGCCGGCCTTCGCGCCCTATATCAAGGCGATCAATGACCTCAAGCGCCAGCGCAATGCGGTCATTCTCGCCCACAACTACATGACCCCGGAGATTTTCCACTGCGTGGGCGATTTCCGCGGCGACTCCCTTCAGCTCGCCCGCGAGGCGGCGCGGACCGATGCCGATGTCATCGTCCAGGCGGGGGTCCATTTCATGGCCGAGACCTCCAAGCTGCTCAACCCCGATAAGACGGTGCTCATTCCCGATCTGGAAGCGGGCTGCTCGCTCGCGGCCTCGATCACGGCCGAGGATGTTCGCGCCCTGCGCGAGGCCTATCCCGGCGTGCCGGTGGTGACCTATGTCAATACCAGTGCCGAGGTGAAGGCCGAGTGCGACATCTGCTGCACATCGTCGAATGCGGTGAAGGTGGTCGAATCCCTCGGCGCCAAGCGGGTGATTTTCGTCCCCGACGAGTATCTCGCCAAATATGTCGCCGGCCAGACCGATGTGGAGATCATCGCCTGGAAGGGGCGCTGCGAGGTGCATGAGCGCTTCACGGCCGACGAGTTGCGCGCCTATCGCGAGACCGACCCCGCCATGCGCATCATCGCCCATCCGGAGTGCTCGCCCGACGTGCTGCGGGAGGCGGACTACACCGGGTCGACCTCGGGCATGATCAAATGGGTCAAGGAGCACAAGCCGGAGAAGGTGCTTCTGGTCACGGAGTGCTCCATGAGCGACAATGTGGCGGCCGAGACGCCGGGCGTGGAGTTCGTGCGGCCGTGCAATCTCTGCCCCTATATGAAGCTCATCACACTGCCGGCGATTCTCGACTCGCTCGTCTACATGAAGCATGAGATCCTCATTCCCGAGGACGTCGCGGCGCGGGCGCGCCGGGCGGTGGAGAGGATGATCAACCTGACCAACTGATCGCCGGGGCGCGCCGGGGCGGCTTGCGCGGGCGCATGCGAGGGGCGGGAAGAGGCTCGAAGGGAAGCGCGGGCATGGTCTCTGGCGGGACGGGCAAGGATGGGACGGCGCGCGGCCAGCCCGGGGCGCGCGATCGCGTCAAGGCGGCTGCCGGTGGGGACGCCACGGGCAGCGAAGATGCGCGCGAGGGCCCGCATCACGTCTTCTCCGGCATTTCCGATACCGAGCGCGGTGACGTTGTCATCGTCGGGGCGGGGCTCGCCGGCCTGTTCACGGCCCTCAAGCTCGCGCCCATGCCGGTCACGGTCATCTCGGCGGCGCCCCTTGGCGAGGGCGCGGCCAGTGCCTGGGCCCAGGGGGGCATCGCGGCCGCCGTCGGCGAGGGCGACAGTCCCGAGGCGCATGCCCGCGATACCATCAACGCCGGCGCCGGCCTTGTCGATCCCGCCATTGCCGAGATGGTCGCCCGTGAGGCGCCAGCGCGGATCGACGATCTCACCCGCTTCGGCGTGGCTTTCGACCGGGACGACGAGGGCAGGCTCATCCTCTCGCGCGAGGCGGCGCATTCGGCCCGGCGGGTGGTGCGCGTCGGGGGCGATCAGGCGGGCGCGGCGATCATGGCGGCCCTCATTCGTGCCGTGCAGGAGACCCCGTCCATTCGCGTGCTCGAGAACTACAAGGCGAAGGACCTGGTGGTTGCGGGCGGAAGCGTGGTGGGCGTCCGGCTGGCGCGCACGGCCGCCTCCCTCACCCGACGTCTGGAGGTCCTCAACGCGCGCGCCGTGGTGCTCGCCACCGGCGGCATCGGCCATCTCTATGCGATGACCACCAATCCGGCCCATGCCAATGGCGAGGCGGTCGCCATGGCGGCCCGCGCCGGGGCGATCATCGCCGATGC
>JALUTE010000479.1 GCA_027058255.1 Methyloligella sp.
CCCTTCTGCCGGCTCTCCGATGCCGCCAATGTGCTGATCATGCCGGCCTCCCACTCCGCCAGCATCTCCACCAAGATGCTCCAGCAGATCGGCGGCTCCATGGTCATCGGCCCGCTGCTCGTCGGGCTCTCGCGCTCGGTGCAGATCGTCTCGCTGGGCGCGCGCGACTCCGACATCGTCAACATGGCCGCGCTCGCGGCCTACGACATCAATGGCTGAAACGGGCGAAGATGAAAGGCCCGCGATGGCCTCATCGCTCGTGTGGTCCCGTGCCCGCATCCGCCCGGGCCAGGCGCGGAGCCTGGCCGGTCCACTTGGCGACCAGCTCCTCGAACTGTGAGATATCGAAGGGCTTGGCGAGGTAGTCGTTCATGCCCGCCTCTTGGCAGCGCTCGCGGTCCTCGGTAAAGGCATTGGCGGTGAGGGCGATGATGGGCAGGACCGGCCGGCGGCCCGGTATCGGCTGCGGCAGGAGCGCGCGAATGCGCCGTGTCGCCTCCAGCCCGTCCATCTCCGGCATGTAGAGATCCATGAGCACCAGATCGAAGGTGGACCGCCCTTGCTGATCGAGCGAGGCGCGGACCGCCTCCACCGCCTGGCGGCCATTGGTGACATGCACCACCTCGCAGCCGGCCCGTCTCAGCATCTCGCGGGCGAAGAGGGCATTGACCTCATTGTCCTCGACCAGAAGCACCTTCTGGCACGGCGCCTCGTGCCGGCTCGCCGGCGGGGACGGGCGGCCGGCATTGGCGCCGCCGGCAGCCTCGCTTGCCGGCAGGAGCGCTCCGCAACGGCCGGGCCGCCCCGTGCCGAGAAGTTGCGCGAACAGCGAGGTGGGCCGCACGGGGCGCACCAGATAGGCGCCGAACCCCTCCGATCCGAAGGCATCGAGGGCGCCGCGCTCGCACGCCTCGACGAGAACGATGCCCTTGACCCGGCGCGCCGCCGTCTCGTCCCGCGCGCCGGTGTCTCGATGATCGGCCCCGGCCCGCGCCCCGCAGACGCCATGGCAAGCGATGCGCAGCAGAACGCCGGCCCGCGCCGGCGACACGCTCGCATCGGTCATGACGACGTCGAACGGCCGGCCTTCTGCGGCGGCCGCCTCGGTCACCTTCGGCGCGTCGGCGAGATCGACCAGCGCGGCCTCGTGGCCGCAGGCGCGCAGCGTGCGTTGCAGAAGCGCGCCCTCGATGCGGTGGCCGAGCGCGAGCAGCACGCGCTTGGGCGGCCAGGGCCGGGGCCAGGTGGCGCAAATCGGGTCGCTCTCGGCCACGCGGCCGAAGGGAAGGCGCACCGTGAACGTGGACCCTTCGCCCGGCGTGCTCTCGACCGTGATGCTGCCGCCCATGGCCTGGGTCAGGCGCTTGGAGATGGCAAGCCCCAGCCCGGTTCCGTCATGGCGCCGGCTGGACGTGCCGTCGCCCTGCTCGAAATCGTCGAAAATGGTTGCGAGGCTGTCCTTGGCGATGCCGATCCCGGTGTCGCGGATATGCATGGCGATCCACAGCGGCGCCTCCGGCGCGCCGTCCTCGTGCCCGTGATCGCCTGCCGCCGCATCGCGCACCACCTCCACGGCAATGCCGCCGCGATCGGTGAACTTGGTCGCATTGCCGATGAGATTGGTGAGCACCTGGCGCACCCGCCCCTGATCGCCGATCACGGTCTTGGGCAGGTCGGGGTCGATATACCACCCGATCTCCAGCTCCTTGGAATGCGCCCTCGGCGCCAGCAGCTCGACGACCTCGCGCACCACCTCGTCGAGGGCGAAGGGGGCCTGCTCGATGCGCTGCTTGCCCGCTTCGATCTTGGAATAGTCCAGAATCTCGTCGATCAGCGAGAGCAGCGACTTGGCCGACTTGGCGATGGCCCGCGCATAGGTGCCCTGCTCGGGGGTCAGCTTGGTGTCCAGAAGCAGCCCCGTCATGCCGAGTATGCCGTTGAGGGGCGTGCGCATCTCGTGGCTCATGGTGGCGAGGAAGCGCGATTTCGCCTCCCGCGCCCGCGCCCGCGCCCGTTCGCTGCGCCGCGAGGCGCCGCGCTTGCGCGCCCGCCGCTTTGCGCCGCCACCGACATGGCCCCGCCCGGCGCGGGGCGGGCGCCCGTCATCGCGCCTGCGGGCACGCCGTTTGCCGCGCCGGTCGCGCTTGCCGGAGGAGGTGGTGGTGGACGGCGGGGACTGGGTCACGCGGAACGGCTCGGCTGGGCTCGGGCTGGAACAAGGCGCAGGCCATGCTGCGCACGCTCGCCCATGAAAGCACAGCCGCCTTGCGAAACCTTTACGCCTACGGCCCCCGGCCCTGCGCGAGGCGGGCGAGCATGCGCCGCACGGCCTTGATCTGGGGCGCATCGC
>JALUTE010000480.1 GCA_027058255.1 Methyloligella sp.
CAGCGTGAGGCCGAGGGCGCGGTAGTCCGCGGCGACGGTCTCGCCCATGCTCGGGGCCGGCAGGGGGACGGAGGGCTCGGGCCCGCTCTCGGTCTCGCCCGCATGCTCGAAGAGGGGAAGCGGGCGGGCGGTGGCGAGGGCGCGAATGTCCCAGAGCGCCTCCCGCCGCCTCCTGCCCATGGAGGCGAAGGCATCGGCCTCGGCGAGCCGTTCGAGGGCGGCGCGGGAGAGGCCCGCCCTCCGCCAGAGGTCGGCGGGCTCCACATAGCCATTGCCGCGCGCCGCTATGAGGCGCTCCGCCTCCTCGCGGGCGAGCCCCGAGACCATCCGCAGGCCGAGCCGGAGCGCCGGCCCCTCCCCCTCTCCGCCGAGGGCCGGCTCCAGCGTGTGATCGAGCCCGGAATGGTTCACGTCCACGGGGCGCACGGCGACGCCACGGGCGCGCGCATCGCGCAGGATCTGGGCCGGGGCATAGAAGCCCATGGGCTGGGCATTCAGGAGAGCGCAGGCAAAGGCCGCCGGATAGTGGCATTTGAGCCAGGCGGAGACATAGGCCAGCAGGGCGAAGCTCGCGGCATGGCTCTCGGGAAAGCCATAGTCCCCGAAGCCCTCGATCTGGCGGAAGCAGCGCTCGGCAAAGTCCTGCTCATAGCCGCGCGCGCGCATGCCGCGGATGAAGCGCTCGCGGAAATTGTGGATGGTGCCCGTGCGCCGGAAGGTCGCCATGGCCCGGCGCAGCCCGTCCGCCTCCTCGGCCGTAAAGCCGGCGCCGACCATGGCGATGCGCATGGCCTGCTCCTGGAAGAGCGGCACGCCGAGGGTCTTCTCCAGGACGGCGCGCATCTCGGGCGAGGGATAGGTGACGGGCTCCTCGCCATTCCTGCGGCGCAGATAGGGATGCACCATGTCGCCCTGGATGGGGCCCGGGCGCACGATGGCCACCTGGATGACGAGATCGTAGAAATTGCGCGGGCGAAGGCGCGGCAGGAAGCTCATCTGCGCGCGGCTCTCCACCTGGAAGACGCCGAGGCTGTCCGCCCGGCCGAGCATGTCATAGACGGCTGCGTCCCCCTCCGGAACCGTTGCGAGATCCAGGTGGCGGCCATGATGGCGCGCGATGAGGTCGAAGGCCTTGCGCAGGCAGGTGAGCATGCCGAGGCCGAGCACGTCCACCTTCAGAATGCCGAGGGCGTCGAGATCGTCCTTGTCCCACTGGATGACCGTGCGGTCCTGCATGGCGGCGTTCTCGATGGGCACGATCTCGTCGAGCCGGTGGCGGGTGATGACGAAACCGCCCACATGCTGGGAGAGGTGGCGGGGAAAGCCGATGAGCTCGTGCACGAGGGCGAGGCAGAGCCGCAGGCGCCGGTCCTGCGGGTCGAGGCCGATTTGGGCCAGGCGGGCGGGCTCGATGCCCTCCGGCGAGCGGCCCCAGATCTGGGCGGTGAGGGTTGCGATGGTGTCGGCGGAAAGGCCCATGACCTTGCCGACGTCGCGAATGGCGCTGCGGGCGCGATAGGAGATAACGGTGGCGGCGAGCCCGGCGCGGGCACGGCCATATTTCTCATAGATGTATTGGATGATCTCCTCGCGCCGCTCGTGCTCGAAATCGACGTCGATGTCGGGCGGCTCGCCGCGGGCGGCGGAGACGAAGCGCTCGAACACCATGTCGATGCGCTCCGGCGAGATGGCGGTGATCCCGAGCACGTAGCAGACGGCGGAATTGGCGGCCGAGCCGCGCCCCTGGCAGAGAATGCCGCGCCGGCGGGCCTCGGCCACGATGTCGTGCACGGTGAGGAAATAGGGGGCATAGGAAAGCTCGGCGATGATGGCGAGCTCGCGCTCGAGCAGGGCGCGGACATGGGGCGGAACATGCTCGCCATAGCGCGCGCGGGCGCCGGCCGCGACCAGCGTCTCGAGGACCTTTTGCGGGTCCTGGCCGCGGGAGACCTCCTGCGGATAGTCGTAGCGCAGCTCGTCGAGGGAGAAGGTGATGGCGTCCGCGATGGCGCAGGTGCGGGCGAGGGCGTCCGGGTGATCGCGGAAGAGCGCCGCCATGGCCTCGGGGCCTTTCAGATGGCGCTCGGCATTCTTGGCGAGCTGCAGACCGGCCGCATCGATGGTGCAGCCCTCGCGAATGCAGGTGAGCACGTCCGCAAGGGGCCGGCGGGCGGGGGTGTGCATGCGCACATCGCCCGTGGCGACGAGGGGCACGCCGCAACGCTCCGCCAGGCGGGCGAGGGCGGCGAGGCGCGCGGCGTCGTCGCCGCGGTAGAGATGGCTCGCGGCGAGATGGACCTGGCCGGGGAATGCCTCGGCATAGGCGCGAAGGCGCCGCTCGAGGG
>JALUTE010000481.1 GCA_027058255.1 Methyloligella sp.
CCATGATCCAGTGCATCATGGAGAAGCTCGGCACTCCGCCCTTGCGCCTCACCCAATCGGACGGGCCGGGGCATAGCGAAAGAGAGAGCATCGCCAAGATCGTCGCAGCCATCCACGAGCGCGACGATGAGCTCGACCCCATCGTCGCCAAGAGCCTGCTCTTCATCGACGACATCGTCGGCAGCGATGCCTGCGAGAGAGTGCGCTTCGCCGGCTGACATGCGCGCGCCGACGGGCCGGCGTCGCGCTCGGCCCAGCCCACGCCCACACTGACGAGGAAGCTGTCGACATGACCTATGCGATCCCGGAATGGCGCCACCTGCTCGCTGGCCGCTCCACGCTCCACCACAAGGAGATGACGCGCCACTTCATGATGCTCGGGGAAACGGGCTCCGGCAAGACTTGGTCGGGAGTCCTGCCGCTTGCACGGGCCGGGATGCGCTATCGGGAAAACGACGCGGCGCGCCGCGCCGGCATGCTGATCGTGGACCCCAAGGCGGAGATCGGTCCGGCCATTCGCGAGATCGCGGCGCCCGAGCGGATTGTCAATCTCGCAAGCGCGTCGTCCAAGATCGATTTCTTCGAGGGCGTGGACCGCTCCGCCCTGTCGGCCGCCGACGTGCTGCGCCGGTGCAAGCTGGTCTTTTTCCCGGACGGCCGGAGCATCACCCGCGAAGCGTTCTGGGAAACGGCCGCGCTCACTCTCATCGAGGATCTCATCGAGTTCGACATGCACAGCTTTCGCACCACGGGTCGTGGAGGCTGGGATGGCCTGAATGCGTTTGCCCATCGCGAGCTGGAGAGGATCAGGGAGGAGGCCCGCAGACTCGAGGAGAAGGAGCGCGAGAGCGAGGACGGCGACACCGGCGAACCGCACGCACGCAGCCCGGATCGGCCCGCAATACCTGCAGCCGCCATGCTCCGCCGACACGCCGGCGCGCGACATGCCTCCCTGTTCGAGCAAATCACCGTAGCCCCCCTGCGCAACGAGCCCTCCGCCTATTTTCGTCCCGTAAAGAACGCCCTCGTGCTTTCCGCGCTGCATGGGGGTTTCTTCGGGCTCCTTGAGAACTTCACGCGCGCGCATGGCTTTCCGCGGACCATTCGGCTGCGCCTCAGCCGTTGGGACCAGACCAATCCGCGCACCTACCGGGACGTGGTTGCGGTCGCTCAGACCATCGTCGATACCCTGTTGGACGAGCTGGTCAATGCAAGCGTCAATCTGTGCCCCTACGAGCCGCAGGGGGTCACCCTGTCCATATCCGAGGAGGTCGAGAAGGGCCGTGTCCTGATGTTCTCGCCGCCCCTGAGCTACGAGGTGGCGGGCGACTATATCGGCAAGGCGGCGAAAATGCTCTTCTTCGAGACCGTGCTGCGCCGACGCGACGTCAACGACGACACGCGGCCGCTCTTCTATATCTGCGACGAGTTTCAGCGTTTCATCACGGACGATCCGCTGACCGGCGAGCAGTCCTTTCTCGACCGCTGCCGGTCCTACAAGGCGATTTGCATCCTCGCAACGCAGGGGATCTCGTCCCTAAGCTGCGCCCTTCGCGCCGGCGGTGGACGCGCCGATCGGGTTGGCGACGTGGTGGACATCATCTTTCTCAATACGGGCAACAAGCTGTTCTTTCGCAGCACCGATTCCCGCAGTCACCAATGTCTCCAGAGGCTCATTCCGCAAGCGTCCCAATTGGGAAAGCCGCATCTTCTCGATGTGCGCCCGCCCTCGACCCTGGAGGTCGGAGAGTGCTATTTCGTGCTTTGCGACGGCTCCTGGGGGCGCAAGAAGGTCGAGCTCGCCCCAGGCGATACGGATGACGAGGAGGATGGGTCGGCGACGATGCGCGGCCGCCTCCGGGTCGTATGATCGCATCGCGCCTTGCTGCGGGCCGCCATGCCGGACCGGCCGAACAGGCCTAGGAGAGCCAGCGGATGACGCCACCCTGCCCCGGGCCGCGCAACGCCCTGACCGATGTGGCGGGCCTCACGGTCGGCCATGGCGATGATGCGCGCCTGCGCTCCGGCGTGACGGTGGTGCTGCCGCAGCGCCCCGTCGTCGCTGCGGTGGATGTGCGCGGCGGCGGCGCGGCGCTGCGCGATGCGGCCGCCCTCTCCCTCAAGGGCACGGTGGGCGAGATCCATGGCCTCGCCCTTGCGGGCGGCTCCGGCTTCGGGCTCTCGGCCGCAACCGGCGTGCAAAGCTGGCTCGCCGAGCGCGGCATCGGCCTTGCCATCCGCGAGGCGCGCGTGCCCATCGTGCCCGGCGCCATCCTGTTCGATCTCCTGAACGGAGGCGACAAGCGCTGGGGCGCGAGCCCGCCCTATGAGGCCCTTGCGC
>JALUTE010000482.1 GCA_027058255.1 Methyloligella sp.
GCATCGAGGGCGCGGCGGGCATCGCCTTTTCCTCCGACACCGACACGGAGATCGTCGCCCATCTCATCACCCGCGCCCTCGATGCCGGCGCCTCGCCCGAGGAGGCGGTGCGCCAGACCCTGGAACGGCTGGAAGGCGCCTTCGCGCTTGCCATCATCTTCGCCGGTCATGACGAGCTCATCATCGCCGCCCGGCGCGGCAGCCCGCTCGCCATCGGCCATGGCGAAGCCCGAGGCGAGATGTATCTGGGCTCGGACGCCATCGCCCTTGCCCCCTTCACGGACAGGATCACCTATCTGGAAAACGGCGACTGGGCGGTGCTCACGGGCAAGGGTGCGCAGATCTTCGATGCGAGCGGCGCGCCGGTCGAGCGCGAGACGGTCAAGTCCGTCGCCTCGGCCCTGATGGTGGACAAGGGCAATCACCGCCATTTCATGGCCAAGGAGATTCACGAGCAGCCGGAGGTCATCCGCCACACCCTGGCCCATTATGTGGACCTGGCCGCGGGGCGCGTCAGCATGCCGGGCCTCGATATCGACCTTGCCGGCCTCTCGCGGGTCACCATTTCGGCCTGCGGCACGGCCTATTATGCGGGGCTGGTTGCCAAATACTGGTTCGAGCGCTGGGCGCGGCTGCCGGTGGAGATCGACATCGCATCGGAGCTGCGCTATCGCCGCCCGCCGCTCGAGGAGGGGGGGCTGGCGCTGTTCGTCTCCCAGTCGGGGGAGACCGCCGACACCCTTGCGGCGCTGCGCTATTGCCGGGATGCGGGCCAGACCATCGCCGCCATCGTCAATGTGCGCGAGTCCTCCATTGCCCGCGAGGCCGACGCCGTGCTGCCCACGCTTGCGGGGCCGGAGATCGGTGTCGCCTCGACAAAGGCCTTCACCTGCCAGCTCACCGTGCTCGCCTGCCTTGCCATCGCCATGGGGCGGGCGCGCGGACACATATCCGAGGCCATGGAGCAGGAGCTGGTGCGCGCCCTGGCCGCGGCGCCGCGGCTTGTGGCCGGCGTTCTGCGCGACGAGTCGGCCTATGAGCGCCTCGCCCACGATCTCGCGCGCGCCCGCGACGTGCTTTATCTGGGGCGCGGCCTCAGCTATCCGATTGCGCTTGAGGGCGCGCTCAAGCTGAAGGAGATTTCCTACATCCACGCCGAGGGCTATGCGGCGGGCGAGCTCAAGCACGGCCCCATCGCGCTTATCGACGAGAACGTTCCGGTGGTGGTGGTCGCGCCGGACGATGACCTGTTCGACAAGACCTGCTCCAACATGGAGGAGGTGGCCTCGCGGGGCGGGCGCATCGTGCTCCTGACCGACCGTGCGGATGCGGGCGAGACTTGCGGCCGGGGCGGCCTCGTCATTGCGGTGCCGCGCACGCATCCCTTCACCGCGCCCCTGGTCTATGCAGCGCCTGTGCAGCTCATCGCCTATCATACGGCGGTGTTCATGGGCACCGATGTGGATCAGCCGCGCAATCTCGCCAAGTCCGTTACCGTTGAATAGGGGCGGGGGCGGCGGGCGCGCGAGCGGTGCGCCGTTCCTTATCCGCTATCGCGCACGGCCCCAACCCGTGGGCGGTGCGCCGCAGACATGGGGCCTGCCCGAGACCGCAAGAGCCCTGCTTGCGCGCAGGTCTCAGGCCGGCTCCAGGGTCGAGACCGGCACGTCCCGAACCCGGCCGGCGAGCGCACCGAGGCCCTGTGGGACGGGGCCGCCATAGGCCCAGTCCAGAAGCTCCACCGTGTGTACGACCGGCAGCCGCGTTGCGCGCGAGATCTGGGTGATGCAGCCGATATTTCCGGTGGCCACCAGGTCGGCGCCGACGCTCTCGATATTCGCCACCTTGCGCTCCAGCAGGCGGCCCGCGATCTCCGGCTGGAGAATGTTGTAGGTCCCGGCCGAGCCGCAGCACAGATGCCCTTCCGGAATCTCGACGACTGCGAAACCGGCTGCCTCGAGAAGCGCGCGCGGCTCCTCGGTGATCTTCTGTCCGTGCTGCATGGAGCAGGCGGAGTGATAGGCGATCCGCAGCGAGGACCAGCGCCGCGGCGGCCCGAGGTCGAAGCCGGAAAGAAACTCCGTCACGTCCTTTGTGAGAGCGGAAATCTCCGCCGCCCGCTCGGCCCATTCGCCATCGTGCTGGAGCATGTGGCCGTAATCCTTGACCGTCGTGCCGCAGCCCGAGGCGGTGATCAGGATGGCATCGACGGGCTCCTGGCGAATCATGCGCGACCAGGCGGCAATGGTCCGGCGCGCCTGGGCAAGCGCCTCCTCCTCGAGGCCCATGTGCTGCACCAGAGCGCCGCAGCAGGTGGCGCCCGGCGCGGCGTCGAGGTGG
>JALUTE010000483.1 GCA_027058255.1 Methyloligella sp.
GCCTGAAGCTCGCGGCCCAGGCCTTCCACAAGGACGTCGCCAGGCTCTCCTGCTGCGCCGGCTGAACCGGCCCCTTGCCGCAACCATCACCGGTCTCTCGCCGCTCCCGCCACTGGGCTCTTGCCGCGCCCCGTCCGAGATGGCATGCAGGGGCCGACGGGACACTTGGCACAATCGGGGCACAATCGGGGGACAATCGGGGGACAATCCATGGCGCATTTCGATCTTCTTCTTCTGCCCGGCGACGGCATCGGCCCGGAGGTCATGGCCGAGGTGCGGCGCCTCATCGACTGGCTGAACGCACGCGGCACGGCGACCATCGCCGTGGAGGAGGGCCTGGTGGGCGGTGCGGCCTATGATGCCCATGGCGTGTCCATCACCGATGCGACGGTCGAGAAGGCCCTTCGCGCGGATGCGGTGCTGTTCGGCGCCGTCGGCGGGCCCAAATGGGACGATGTCGCCTATGAGGTGCGCCCCGAGGCGGGCCTTCTGCGCCTTCGCAAGGACCTCGATCTGTTTGCCAATCTGCGCCCGGCGCTGTGCTATCCGGCGCTGGCGGATGCCTCCTCGCTCAAGCGCGAGCTCGTCGAGGGGCTCGACATCATGATCGTGCGCGAGCTCACGGGCGGCGTCTATTTCGGCGAGCCGAAGGAGATCGTCGAGACCGAGCGGGGCAAGCGCGCCGTGGACACCCAGGTCTATGAGAGCTGGGAGATCGACCGCATCGCCCGCGCCGCCTTCGACCTTGCCCGCAAGCGGCGCGGCCTCGTGCACTCGGCGGAAAAGCGCAATGTCATGAAGACGGGCGTGCTCTGGCGCGAGGTGGTGAGCGCGGTTCACGCCGCCGACTATCAGGACGTGCAGCTCGAGCACATCCTCGCCGACAATTGCGCCATGCAGCTCGTGCGCGCGCCCAAGCAGTTCGACGTCATCGTCACGGACAATCTCTTCGGGGACATGCTCTCGGACGAGGCGGCCATGCTGACGGGCTCGCTCGGCATGCTGCCCTCGGCCTCCCTCGGCGCGCCGGACGAGACGGGCCGGCGCAAGGCGCTCTACGAGCCGGTGCATGGCAGCGCGCCGGACATTGCCGGGCAGGGCAAGGCCAACCCGATTGCCATGATCGCAAGCTTCGCCATGGCCCTGCGCTACTCGCTCGAGCTTGCCGAGGAGGCGGACCGGCTGGAGGCCGCCATCGCCGCCGTTCTGGACAAGGGGCTGCGGACGGGCGACATCATGCAGGAGGGCATGCGCCTCGTCTCCACGGCCGAGATGGGCGAGGCCATCCTTGCCGAGATGGACGCCGCCGCTTGAGGGCGGGCCTTTCACGCCCCCCGGATGGCCGGATCGGGTCTCAGGCGGCAGCGCGGCTCGCAGGCGCCGGCGCGGGCTGAGGCGCATGAAGGGCGGCGCGCAGCTCCGCCTCCCGCGCCCGGGCGCGCGCCGCGCTCGCCTCCTTCACATGGCCATAGCCGCGTATGGCGAGCGGCAGGCCCGCAAGCTCGAGCGCGGTGTCGAACGTCTCGGGCGAAAGATGCTCGGCGATGTCGTCGAGCAGGCGCTCGTAATCCGAAATCAGCCGGCGCTCGAGGCGGCGCTCCGGCCGCCAGCCGAAGGGGTCGAGCCGCGTGCCGCGCAAATGCTTGAGTTTCGCGAGCAGGCGGAAGACATGCATCATCCAGGGGCCGAAGCTGCGCTTTCCCGGCCGGCCGGTCTCGGGATCGCGCGGCGCGATGAGCGCGGGCGAGAGATGGAACTCCAGCCTGTAATCGCCCTCGAAGGTCTCGGCGAGGGCGCGCTCGAAGCGGCCGTCCACATAGAGCCGCGCGATCTCGTACTCGTCCTTGTAGGCCATGAGCTTGAAGAGGGCGCGGGCCGCCTGCCGGGTGAGCGCCTCGCTGCCGGCCATGCGCTCGGCCTCGATCCGCCGGATGGCGGCGATGCGCCGGGAAAAGCGCGCGGCATAGGCGCCATCCTGATAGCGGGTGAGCTCGTCCACACAGCGCGCGATCAACCCGTCGAGGTCATCGTCCGGCACGCCCTGCCCCTCCCCTGACAAACGGTCCCCTGGCAAAGCCTCCGGCACCATGCGCGCCAGCGCCTCCGGGTCGTGCGCCGCAAGGCGGCCGAAGGCGAAGGCGCGCCGGTTCATCTCCACTGCCACCCCGTTGAGGCCGATCGCCTCCTCGATCGCCCCGGCCGATAGCGGCACGAGGCCGAGCTGCCAAGCATAGCCCAGCATGACCATGTTGGCGGCGATGGTGTCGCCGAACAGGCGCGCAGCAAGATCGTGAGCGTCGAGAAAATGCGCCTGCCCGGCCCCGGCCCGCGTCTCGAT
>JALUTE010000484.1 GCA_027058255.1 Methyloligella sp.
CGCGCCGCCTCCCGGATCTCGTTGGCGAAGGCCGCGTCGTCGAAGGTGCGCGCAAGCACCATGCCGCCGATGCACAGAGCCGCGATCGCCATGGCCTGCTCGCGCGGCGCCAGGCCGTCTCGCCCCTCCACGCCGGCTTCCAGGATGTCGATCATGAACTCCAGAAGCCGCCGATAGGCCGCCCGTGCCGTCGGCCCCGCACGGGCGACGTCGGACGGCAGGGCGATCATGGGACAGTGGGCCTCCACATTCTCCAGATGCTCGCGCGAGAGATAGGCATCGACGAGCTGTCGGGCAAGGGGGCGCCCGCGGAGCGAGACATCGATCTTCGGCCCGTCCCAGTGCTCCGTAGGGTTGCCACAGGAGGCAAAGGCCTCGATTGCGGCGACGAAGAGCTCGTCCTTGGTCGAGAAGTGGTTGTAGAAGCCGCCGCGCGTGAGGCCGGCCGCCGCCATGATCTCGTCGATCGAGACCTCGGCGAACCCCTTGCGGTTGAACAGCCGCCGGGCGGCTTCGACAATTCTCTCGCGCGTCTCTCGCTTGTGTTCGGCCGTATAGGGCATGGCAACCTCGCATCCTTGGCTGAATTGGCGGCGACAGCTTAGACCGGCGCGAAAATATGTTCTTGAACATATTTTGATGCATGCAACCCTGCCGCCATGGGAGTGGACGCTGCAACGGAGGCAGGCGCATGCAACTCTACTATTTCGAGACCCCCAACGCGCGAAGGCCCTGCGCCATCGCCCGGCATCTGGGCCTGGACGTCGATTTCATACATGTGGATCTTCGCGCCGGAGCGCACCGCTCGGACGCCTTTCGCACCATCAATCCGAACGGGCGGGTTCCCGCCCTGGCCGATGGCGAGCACAGGCTCTGGGAGGGGCGTGCCATCATGTTCTACCTGGTACGGAAGGCGGGCTCGGATCTCTGGCCCCGTGACCCCCTCGCCCAGGCCGAGGTGATGAAATGGATGACCTGGGATGCGGCGCATTTCTCCCGCCACGCCACCACCTTGTTTTTCGAGCGCGCCATCAAGCCGGCCTTCGGGCTTGGGGCTCCGGACGAGACGGCCATCGAGGAGGCGACCCGCTTCTTCCACAGCTTCGCGGCCGTTCTCGACGACCATCTCGAAGGGCGGGATCATCTGGTGGGCGACGGGCTCACCCTCGCCGATTTCTCGGTCGCAGCCGTCCTGCCCAACGCCCGCGAGGCGCAATTGCCGCTCGGCCGCTATCCCCAGATACGGCGCTGGCACGAGGCGCTGATGGCCCTGGAGGCCTGGCGCCAGCCCTGGCCCGAGGCACGGCAGAGCTTCGCAGCATGAGGCAGGGGCACCCCCACATCACCGCCAGGGGCACACGGGTCGTGATGCACGCACGCATCGCGTGACGATCAGCACGGAGACCATCGCACATGATCACGCTTTACACCTTCGGGCCCGGTTTCGGCCTGCCCGATCCGAGCCCCTTCGTCTTGAAGGCGGACCTCCTCCTCAAGCTCGCCGGCCTCGACTACGAGACCGACACCGGCGGTTTCGGCAAGGCGCCGAAGGGCAAGCTGCCCTATATCCGCGACGAGGACGAGGTGATCGCCGATTCCTCTCTCATTCGTCATCACATCGAGACCAAATACGGCTTCGACTTCGACGAGGGGCTGGATGCCCGCGAGCGGGGCCTTGCCGTCGGCCTGGAGAAGATGCTCGAGGATCATCTCTACTGGATGCTGGTGCGCGCGCTCTGGCTGGACGATGCCAATTTCGATCGCGGTTTCCGGCGCCTGTTCGACAGGGCACCGGCGCCGATCCGCCCCATGGTGATCGCCATGGTGCGCCGGAAGATCCGGAAGAATGCCCATGGCCAGGGCATGGGACGCTATACGGACGAGGAGCAGGCGATCCTTTGCGGGCGTGCGGTCACCGCCCTTTCGGACGTGCTCGGTGAGCGCCCCTACATGATGGGCGAGCGCATGTGCGGCCTCGATGCCACGGCCTTCGCGTTCGTCGCCTGCGCGTCCAACCCCGTTATCGAGGGGACATTGAGCACGGCCATGAAGAGCTGCGGCAACCTCCGCGCCTATCGCGACCGCATCATGAAGGCTCATTACCCGGCCTTCGCGTGAGCGGCCCGCGCCTCCCGTTCGAGACAGTCGACAACGCGCTCCGCCCCGCGCGCCCCTCATCACGCAAGACTGCATGGAAATGCATGGACGTGAGGGGGCGTTTCGTATCAATATATGGCAATCTTTGCATTTCGCCGCCCGATCGCTCGGATCGGCGCGCCGTCGCGGTTTCCGGGCCGGCTGCGCCCGAAGGCCGGCTGGCCCTGGGCGGCTC
>JALUTE010000485.1:0-290 GCA_027058255.1 Methyloligella sp.
AGTCCACGGGCGGGTCGATCTACAACATCAACACCGTGCGCGCGGGCGAGCTCGAGTTTGGCGTGGCCCAGTCGGACTGGCAGTACCACGCCTATCACGGCACCTCGAAATTCAAGGACAAGGGCCCGTTCAAGAAGCTCCGCGCCGTCTTTTCCGTCCATCCCGAGCCGGTGACCATCCTGGCGCGCGACGATTCCGGCATCAAGAACATCACCGACCTCAAGGGCAAGCGGGTCAATATCGGCAATCCCGGCTCCGGCACGCGGGGCACCTGGGAGGTGATCGAGAAG